>JALNXV010000009.1 GCA_023230175.1 Candidatus Cloacimonadota bacterium | reverse complement strand
TAGTTCCATCCCTGGCCATGAGTTACGTCCTGTTCCTGTAAGTCGGGGTCAATACCCCGTTTGAATAGTGAAATTTCCACGCAAGCCCCACCGCCCGCTGTAAGATTATATGCTGTAGAGATTTATACGCCTCTTCCTGAAATGAGGCGCCAAATGGTGAGAAATCCCATTGATTGCGATTGATTCCTTCGAACAATCAAACATCAGCGGTCATGCCAGCGGTCTCCGCGCTGTGCGTGGAGGCGGGAGTGGCAGGCTTTGCAAAGCGCCATCAGATTCTCCTCATCGTTGGTGCCGCCCTCGCGAAGCGGCCTGATGTGGTGGACCATCGTGGCCACCGTCGCTTTACCTTCCTTCCGGCAAACTTCGCAGAACGGATGATCCGACAGGTAGGCCTTGCGGATTCTTCTCCAGTCCTTGCCGTAACGCTCTGATGTCTCCGGGTCGCGCTGAAACCGGTTGTACCTGAGTGTCTCCTGCTGCTCATGGAGAGGACAGAATCTTCCATACGTGAGGTTCGGACAGCCGGGATGGCTGCAAGGTCTCTTTGGTCTGTATGGCATGAGTCTCTTCCTGCTTCCCTTATTCCGGGGAATGATGTGTGTTTCTGCGGTGGTGTTTCCCCTGTTCAGGGAACGTTTCCCCGATGCAGGGGAAAACTGTGTGCTTCTGCATATGGGCTTTCCCTGTTCAGGGGAGCCGGACCATACGCGCCGCATCAATATGACAAGAGCCCGGATTGCTCCGAGCTCTCATGGTTTTCTCTGATTGTATAATCCCACGAAGGTGAGACTACGTTCAAGTGTGTTTTACTAAGGTTTACGGCACCCTCACCATGTCCAAGGCCCTGCGGTGGACCTCGAACACGTAGTTGGAGGCATAACCCATCCGGGTGGCAATCTCGTTCCAGCTCATGAAGGAGAGGTATCTCATCTCAAGGACGGTCTCGTACTCGGGATTGTTCACCTGGGAGATGACGCCCTGTATCTCGTTCTCCAGCCTCACCAGCTCATCAATCTGCTTGCAGATGTATTCCTCCAGGTCCATGAGCTTGAGGGCCGTCCGCTCGACGGCGGAGAGGACCGAAGGGGAGCCCTTCGGCAAATCGCTGATGACGGGGGAGCAATAGCCGTTGTGCGACTTCAGCGCTTCCAGCTGCTTTTCCTTGTACCTTATCTTCCTGTCCAGTACGAATGCCTGTGACAAGTATTCCTTCGTGCTCATACTACTATTCCCTCCTTCTGCGCCATGCCGATGATGCCCGGGTTGACTTCGCATAGCGTCCGGTACCATTGTCCCTTGAAGAACCTTCCCACCTCGTCGCGGGTGTGTATCGCGAACTCGGAGCGCGGGTCGATTGCCAACTGCTCCTGCGCCTTCCGATAATCCTTCACCGCCTGGATGGCTATGGCGGTAGCCAGGCATTTCCATGACTCATTCCTTTCCATAGCCACCTCCAATCTCGGCCCTGACCGCATCAAGAAGTGCGTCCTGGGTCTTCTGCTTCCCGTCAAGGGCTTTGAGAATCCGTTCGTCGATCGTCCCCTCCGTCACAATGTGCTGGATGACCACGGTGTTTGAACTCTGACCCTGACGCCACAATCTGGCATTGGTCTGCTGGTAAAGCTCGAGGCTCCATGTCAGACCGAACCACACCAAATGACTCCCTCCGGCCTGGAGGTTGAGTCCATGCCCTGCGGAGGCCGGGTGTATGAGAGCCACGGGAAGCTTGCCGCGGTTCCACTTTGCGATGCTGGAAGCGGAGTCCAGGCACTGGAATGGAACCTTCATCGCCTTGAGCCTTGTAGTGATTCTCTCAAGGTCGTGACGGAACCAATACGCTACCAGTAGCGGTTTACCGTTTGCGGCCTCGATGATGTCCTCCAGGGCATCAAGCTTACGGTGGTGGATGTTGATGCTGCCACCTTCGTCGGTGTAGATGGCGCCGTTCGCCATCTGGCAGAGCTTGCCGGAAAGCGACGCCGCATTGGCCGCGGTTATCTCTCCATTGGGAAGCGAGAGGACCAAATCTTTCTTCAGTGCGTCATAGGCATCCTTCTCGGCGTCCGACATCCTCACGCCGCAGCGGCTTTCGACCAATGTCGGCATCTGAAGATAATCGGTTGACCTCATGGAGATGGTGATGTCCTCGATTTTCTTGTAGATGGCGTCCTCGCTACCTGGAAGCGCCTTGTAGCTGAAGACCACCTGGGCGTTGTGCCTGTCCGGTGTGAAGTACGCTGTACGGTACTGGCCGATGTAACGCCCAAGCCTCTCGCCCATATCAAGCAGACGGAACTCGGCCCACAGGTCCATCAGGCCGTTGGAGGATGGTGTGCCGGTGAGCCCGATGACCCTTCGCACGCACCTGCGAACCTTCATCAGTGCCTTGAATCTCTTTGCCTGATGGTTCTTGAAGCTGGAAAGCTCGTCTATGACCAGCGCGTCGTAGTCGAAGGGAAGATTGCTCTCCTCTATGAGCCACTGCACGTTTTCCCGGTTGATGACGTAGATGTCCGCTTCATCCCTCAAGGCGTCGAGTCTTTCGGCCTCTGTGCCCACAGCCACCGAGATGCGAAGGTCGGAAAGAGGGTCCCACTTGGAGACCTCGTCTTTCCACGTATCCCTGGCCACCCTCAATGGGGCGATGACCAGGACCTTGTGTATCTCAAAGCTGTCCAGCATCAGGGAGTGAAGGGCGGTGAGGGTGATGACGGTCTTGCCCAGTCCGCAGTCAAGGAACACGGCGGACACCGGATGCTCCTCGATGAAGGCGGTGGCATAGCTCTGGTAATCATGGGGTCTGTATCGCATCAAGCATCCCTCCTATCTGTGTCTTGTCATCCAGCACAAACACCTGGAACCCAAGGTCCCTCAGCATCCTGTGCCTTGCTAATTGAAGCGCTCTTGGCTTCAAGCCGGGAGCCTTCACCTCCGCGAATCCGACCTTGCCGTTTGGCATCAGGACCAGGCGGTCGGGCATCCCGTCAAGTGTGGGTGTGACCAGCTTGAGGGCCAGTCCGCCACGTCTTCTGGCCTCTGTGGCCAGAGCTTTTTCAATCTCTTTTTCCCTCATCAAAGTCCCTTTCCTGCCGGTGCCCATGACGGTCAATGACGGTTCTGGCGAAAAGTCTTCTATAGGGCGTTTTTCAGTGAAAAACAGCCCTAAAGGGGCTTTATAGTGGAGACCATCATGGACCGTCATTTTTGGCTTTATGACAGTCAATGAATGGCAAAATGCCAAACCTCTTAGCTCAAACACTCCCACACCACGAGTTAGGAAAACGCTAGTCAAGGACGTCCTCCTTTACCTGTAGCCCGTACACCATCGAGCCATCCTGGGTCTTCTTGCGCTTGAAGCCGGCGGTCTCCAAGGCGGTGTAGAAATCTGAGGTGTTGCGTGTGAACTCCCCGTTGCGAAGGCAGTATGCCCGGTAGGACTGGTACAGTTCTCCCGATTTCTGAATCAGCTCCTTTGAGACGCTGCAGCAATCATCCAGAAAACTTCCCAGCCAGTCGTTGCTGTCGCGATAGGCATTGATGGCGTCCTTCACACAAGCCGGAGGGGCAAGATGGTATCCGCGCTCTATGGCCTTCTGCGCTCCTTGAATGATCCATGCCATCACGGCCGGACCTGCTTTTGCGATGAGGTGTTCCGAGTAGTTCTTGATGTCACCGTTGCCCTTGATGGTGGCGTTGAACGGTATGACGATGAGGCGCCTCCAGGTGCCTGAGTCGTTGGCTCCCACTCTTGGCAGGTGGTTGGTGTACAGCACCAGCGTATGGCTCGGGGTGAAGCGGAAGGGATCCTTGTACTTCTTCTCGGCGGATATCTCATCCGTGGAACAAAGCTGCTTGATGACCGAGGTGTTGAGCCTCATGCCCTCCTCAAGCTCTGCGGCGATTATCAGGCGCTTACCCTTGAGCTCCGCCATCTCCGGCTTCACGTTGCGCTTGCATCCCACGGTGAGCGCGTCTGCTGAGATCGAGCCGCTGTAGGAGCCGAGCACCCTTGAGATGGTGTTCCAGAAGGTGGACTTGCCGTTGGAGCCTTCCCCGTAGGCGATGATGAGGGCCTCGAAGTACACCTTGCCGACCGCGGCAAGACCCACTATCTGCTGCACGTATGCTATGAGATCCTTGTCATCACAGAAGAAGAGGTCCAGGGCGTCCTGCCATTCCTGCGCACCTTTCTCCCCAGGAGCAACTATGGCCTGCTTGGTTATGAAGTCTGCAGGATTTATGAACTGCGAGCCGTCAAGGCCTTTCCTGAGGTCGTAGGTGGAACCCGGGACGTTGAGAAGATACGGGTCGCTGTCAAGCTCGGACACCTTCATCGCCAGCATGGGCTTGGCGGCCTGGAGCGCGGACACGATGAACTTGTAATCGCGTCTCCGCAAGACGAACGCCTGGTAGGCGAGTGTTCCCAGATAGTGCCTATAGGCTTTCAAGGTCTTCTCGTCCAGATCCTCCTCTATCTTGTTCTTCTTTTCGGACAGTTTCTCCTCGGTCATTCCCGCATCCATGAGTTCCTCATATGCGGACTTCACAGCCTCGTTTGCATCTTCCAGCTGGAGGTCCAGGAATTCCTCTGCGGCTCCTATGCTGAGCTGGCGGGATTCCTCCCAGAACTCGCCGTTGAAGCGGATGTAGTCGGTGGCATCGGTGTATCTGAGCTCATCCAAGTATTCTCTGGAGAGTACCTTGGCCTGCCCGATATCCGAGTAATCCTCTGGCTTTAAGCTTTCTACTAATCCTAGTACGGAATTATAGTCAGTAGGATTGACGTATCCGTCTTGCTTTGAGACCTTGTTCCGATAAAACCTGGATGCGCTGGCCCATATGGTCGCAAGCTCCGAATCCTCCATGGGAGGGTCGCACTTGGCCGCTTCCTCCATAAAGAGGACGTGGGCTCTTTCGCAGTCGCCAAAGCGCTTGAGCACCTTTCCGGCAAAGTGCGAGAGTGTGTTGTTGCGCCTGCCCTCGGGTATGACAGCCACGGTCTGTTCCGGTGGGACATTGATTTCAGTTTCTGTGCTGTCAAGCGCCTGGTCTATGGTCATCCAGCCCTCATTCCAGAACACATTCCCGGAAGCGGAGCCGAAGAGGAACCTGGCGGAGTCCAGGGCGTTGCCGTCGAAGAAGGGAAAGAGGTCATGGATGCGTCTCTTCAACGCTGCATATTCCTCCGCATCCGAGATGGGGATGATAGGAAAGTAGTAGTGCCCTCTAGGCCTCGGGCCTTTGTTGCCTTTTGTCTTTCCATCGTTACGGCTGGGCACATAGGCGAAAGAGACATCAGGAAGCGCTTTTGTGATGTGTTCCGGGGTGATGAAGGATTCGCTGTTGTCGGTGTGGTCGTTGTCACAGTCCATGATGACACAATCGGCGCCCTGGAAGTTCCCTATGCTGCGGTAGTCCATCCTGAAGGTTCCCGCCACATGGTCAAAGGCGACAGCTTCCTTCAGGTCGTCCTCGGACTTGATCTCCTTATGGATTGGATACAGACAGTTCTGGGCATTCCCGGTGCATTTGGCCAATGAAAGGGTGAAGTTCATCTGCATACCTCCTGCTTGGCGGCATCAATGCCCTTGGTCTCGTTGAGGCTCTCGTCGAAGTATCTGACCGTCTTGTCCTTGAGCTTGGCCCTCTGTATCTCACCGGCCATACCGGTTGATACGGTGTTCCCGAACACCCAGAGCTCCGCGCACTTGTCCAGGAACACGGAGCCCATGAAAAGGGCAAGGTCACGCTCGTTCTCCTCGCTCATGTACTGAGGAAGGAGAAGGTGAGGGGCGAACGGGATCATTCCCTTGTCCACCGCGAAGCGGCTGTAGCGTCTGGCTTTCTCCGTATTGGCCTCTGTGTCTCCCGAGTAAGGTGAGCAGATGTACACCACAGGCCTGAAACCGAACGTCTTCACTCCTTTCCGGCTTTCCTTCTTCGCCATGTCCTTGATTGCCAGGAAGGGGGTCATGTCCAGATACCCCTCCCTGTTGCGGGTCTCATCCGTGACGACTATGACCCTCTCCTGTGTGAGCGCGTTCTTTGTGCCCATGCGCACCTCCATTGAATGAATTGGAAGACCTTGAAGGACCTCCTATCAGACACAGGTCTCCAGAATCTTTTTTGCCCAAAAAATCTGAAAAATTTTTTTTGAAAGTTTTTTGGGCAAAACGTGCTGGAGAGACCTGTGTGTTGTGAAGGCAAAAAAGCCGAATCAAAAACAGGAGGTGTCCGAATGGAACCGAAGCGTGGAGACCCAAACGGAAAAGAAGCTGAAGTGGCAGACACATTGATTGCCATCAGCGTAGTGGCCAAGAGGCTGGCGAAAAGAATCAGGACAAGTAATCCGAAGAATGATGAGACAGGAGTCAAGAATGGACAAGACAAGAGAGTATGAGGACATCATCCTGAAGCTGAAGGACGCAAGCGCCGAGCTTCAGAAGGCGATAGGACAGCTGGAGACTCGCATCGCGGACTCCGATCAGCCGGACCTTATTGAGAACGTACCGGCCAGGGCACCGGAGCCGGAGAAGAAATACACGTTTACGGAAGTGCGGACAATCATCGCAGGCAAAGCCCGTGAGGGTTTCACTTCCACCGTGAAGATGCTGCTCTCCAAGCACGGGGCGACCAAGCTCTCCGAAATCAAAGAAGAGGATTATTCATCCTTGGTCTCTGATGCAGAGGAATTCTGCAGAAAGATTCCAGCCGAAGAGATCAACCGCGTGGTGGAAACCATCAAGGCCGGTCCCAATGCCGGACAGCTGAACGCCTTGTTTGAGCATCAGTTCGCCACAAGCGCACAAGACCTCAAGGAAGAGCACTACGCCTCTTTCCTCTGGGATGCGAGGGGGCTCATCAATGCCAGGTAGCGTACATGCGATGTTATCCCCATCCTCGGCGCACATGTGGATGGCCTGCACCCCGTCGGCGAAGTTCTCTTCTCAGTTTCCCGACGAAGAGAGCCCATACGCCAAGGAAGGCACCGATGCCCACAGGCTTTGCGAGTTCAAGCTCAAGAAGGCGCTTGGAATGGATGCCGTGGACCCTAGGCCTGGCCTTGGTTTCTACGACGCAGAGATGGAATCCTGCAGCGACGACTATGCGTCGTTCGTCATGGATACATGGTCCAAGCTGAAGGAGACCTGTCCCGACCCGATGGTGATGATAGAGCAGAAACTTGACCTGTCGGCCTACATCCCGTCCGGCTACGGCTATGGCGACTGCATCATCGTCGCTGACGGCCACATGCATGTCGTGGACTTCAAGTATGGCCTAGGGGTCATGGTGGAGGCTGAGGAAAATCCTCAGATGATGTGCTACGCACTTGGTGCGTTGGAGCTCGTCGACTCGCTCTACGACATCGACACCGTCAGCGTGACGGTCTTCCAGCCGAGGCGTGAGAATGTCAGTACATGGACCATCACACGCGATGAGCTTCTTGCCTGGGCCAATGAGAAGCTGGTGCCTGCCGCCAAGCTTGCCATAGACGGCAACGGCGATTTCGTGGCGGGAGAACACTGCAGGTTCTGCAAGGCCAAGGCAGTCTGCAGGGCCAGGGCCGAGTTCAACCTGGAGCTTGCACGCTATGACTTCCAGATGCCCGAGAACCTGGATGGCACGGAGATCGCTGCAATCCTTGGCAGGATAGACGCGCTTGTCACCTGGGCCGATGACATCAAGGAATTCGCCCTGAAGGAAGCGCTGTCCGGCAAGCACTATGACGGCTTCAAAGTCGTGGAAGGACGGTCGGTGCGCAAGTACACCAGCGAGGAAGAGGCGGCCAAGGTTGTCACCAAGGCTGGCTATGACCCTTACGAGAAGAAGGTCTACGGCATCACCGCCATGACGGCGCTTCTTGGAAGAAAGAGGTTTGAGGAAGTCCTGGGAAGCCTTGTCTGCAAGGCACCGGGCAAGCCGACGCTGGTTGAGGAATCAGACAAACGTCCGGCTTTGGATACAGCAAAAGAAGATTTCAAAACAGTTGTCAATGAGGAGGAAAATCATGACAAACACTAAGACAAAACTGGCCAATCCTATGAAGGTGGTCACCGGCATCGACACAAGATGGAGCTACGTCAACGCATGGGAGCCCAAGAGCATCGAGGGCAGCGAGCCCAAGTACTCCGTGTCCCTGATCATCCCGAAGACCGACACCAGGACGGTCGCCAGAATCAGGGCTGCCATCCAGGCGGCGTACAAGGACGGCGAGTCCAAGCTCAAGGGAAACGGCAAGAGCGTTCCTGCGTTTGATCTCATCAAAAACCCGCTTCGTGACGGTGACAGGGAAAAGGCCGATGACCCTGCATACGCGAGTTCGTATTTCGTCAACGCCAACAGCAAGCTTGCCCCGCAGATTGTGGACCGTGACCTGCAGCCCATCATCGACAGGGCGGAGGTTTATTCCGGAGTCTACGGAAGGGCCTCGATCACCTTCTACGCCTTCAACACCAACGGGAACAAGGGCATCGCCTGTAGCCTGAACAACCTCCAGAAGATTGCCGACGGCGACCCTCTCGGAGGAAAGTCCAGGGCTGAGGATGATTTTGCGACCGAGGACGAGGACGATTTCCTCGCCTAGATTCTCTCTCCTGCCGGGTGGTTTTACACTCCTTAGCCACCCGGCTTTCCTTTTTTTTTCTTGAGGTACATATGAACGAGATACATGATTTGAGCATTGACATAGAGACGTACAGCGACGTCGACCTCCGTAAGAGCGGGGTCTATCGCTATTCGGAGTCTCCCGCCTTTGAGATTCTTCTCCTGGGCTACTCCATCAACGGGGAAAAGGCCGACACTATAGACCTTGCCAGAGGAGAGGAGGTTCCGACATGGCTGTTGGAGGCAATGGCAAGCAAGGAAGTGACCAAGTGGGCCTTCAATGCTTCCTTCGAGCGTGTGTGTCTCTCGCGCTGGATTCGTCGCCATCACCCCGATTATTCCAAGGGGTATGATGATTCCGATGAGGCTCTGGAGGGTTTCCTGGACCCAGTATCCTGGCGCTGCACACTGGTCTGGTCCGCATACAACGGTTTGCCTTTGTCGCTTGATGGGGTGGGCAAGGTCCTGAAGCTTGACGAGCAGAAGCTTTCTGAAGGGAAGGACCTCATCCGGTACTTCTGCGTTTCGTGTGCTCCTACCATCACCAATGGAGGAAGGATTAGGAATCTTCCCAATCATGCTCCTGACAAGTGGGGGATGTTCAAGAAATACAACATCCGCGATGTGGACACAGAGGTCGGAATCCAGAACAGGTTCTCAAAGTATCCGGTGCCGGACTTCGTATGGGACGAGTACCATCTGGACCAGATGATAAACGACCGCGGGATTCTCATTGACATGGGCCTTGTTGAGAACGCCATAGCATTCGACCAGAGGTCAAAGACTGAGCTTACTCAGAAACTCCAGGGAATGACGGCTCTGGATAATCCGAACAGCGTAGCACAAATGAAGAGCTGGCTCGTCGAGCATGGCGTGGAGGCTGAGACGCTGGGGAAGAAAGCGGTGGCTGAGCTTATCAAGACGGCTCCTGTTGAGATACAGGATGTCCTTTCTCTTAGGCTCCAACTGGCCAAGTCATCGGTGAGCAAGTATCAGGCCATGCAGCGCACTGTGTGTTCCGATGGAAGGGCACGGGGGATGTTCTTCTTTTATGGAGCCAACCGCACCGGCCGATGGTCGGGAAGATCAATTCAGCTCCAGAACCTGCCACAGAACCACATTCCGGACTTGGAGACTGCCAGGGATATGGTGAAGGCGGGGGATTATGATGCCACCGAGCTTCTCTATGAGGATATTCCGGACACGCTGTCGCAGCTCATCAGGACGGCTTTCATTCCAAGAAAAGGGTATAAGTTCATCGTCTCCGACTTCTCAGCCATTGAGGCGAGGGTTCTCTCGTTCCTGGCGGGTGAGCAGTGGAGGCTTGATGTGTTCGAGAGCAACGGGGACATCTACTGCGCCTCTGCATCGGCCATGTTCAAGGTCCCGGTTGAGAAACATGGAGTAAACAGCCATCTCAGGCAGAAGGGCAAAATAGCCGAGCTCGCTTTAGGTTATGGTGGCAGTGTCGGCGCTTTGACAGCAATGGGTGCGCTAGATATGGGGCTCAAGCAGGAGGAGCTCCAGCCGTTGGTGACTTCCTGGCGTAATGCCAATCCCAATATCGTCAGATTCTGGTGGGACGTCGATGGGGCGGTAAAGGAAGCTGTCAGGATGAGGACATTCACAGAGGTCGGATCCATCAAGTTTGATTGTCAGCATGGCATGCTGTTCATCACGCTTCCTTCTGGACGGAAACTGGCCTATGTGAAGCCGAGGATTGGATTCAATCAATTCGGAGGGGAGTCAGTAACTTACGAGGGAATTGGGGGAACCAAGAAATGGGAACGGCTGGAATCCTACGGTCCGAAGTTCGTGGAGAACATTGTCCAGGCCACCAGTCGGGACATCCTGGCAGAAGCGATGAAGGGCTTGAGGGCAGAGTTTATCGTCGGCCATGTACATGATGAGCTTATCATCGAGTGTCCTATGAATGTCTCGGTAGAGGAGATAAGTCTTAGGATGGGGTGCACTCCGGAGTGGCTGTCTGGCATCAAGTTAAGGGCTGATGGGGACCAGATGGAGTTCTACCAAAAATCCTGAATTCAGGATTAAACTGATGCTTGCTTGATTTCTACAAATTCATTTGAGAGGCCATAGTTAATACTTAGAATCCTTCCATTTGAAAGGGATGATAGCATTCCTGCAGACATGAAATCAAAAGAGAAAGAAAACAGGCTATCATTCTTCTGTAACGAGTTGATCTCTGACCTTTCATCAGGCAAAGATAAAAGGGTTCCTTCAAGGAGTAATGCAATAGTCTTTTTATCATAAATCTCGGAGTTTGCTCCCCTACTGTATAAACCTTTTTTCCCACTAACATCTTGTATCATTCCCCAGGAGACCAATGTCCTAATTGCATAACGTGTGTTTCTTGCAGTCGTTTCCTTGTCGCCATAGATATCCTTCATTCGATTGTAGACTTGAGAACTTGATATTTGATCTTGCAGACTGAAAAGCTTTCCTATCTGGAAACAGACTTGCATGAAGAATGGATTTGAAGCGCACATCAAAGCCATATGCAGAGGAAGCCAATGCGATTGGTCTGTTCTTTTTGCCACAGCAAGTAAGTCATTTCTAAATGGACCAAGCTCTGCATCCTCACGAAACCAACATGAGAGAAGGCCAATTGTCATGCCATAGGTGGCTTTGTTTCGGATTGCTCCTTCTCCTCCTTTTTGCATTTGCGTGGCCATATACCTATCAAGGTCGGTTCTGATCTCTTTCTCCGAAAGACCGGCTAATACCAGATTCAACGTCCTATCCATCCACTCAAGCCTCACAATTTGCTTGAAGGCAAGTTTCTCATGTCTATTGTTTTTCATTTTCTTATTCTCACAAATGGAACCAAGACTTCTTCAATGGAGATTCCTCCATGAGATATTACACTTGTTCCGTTTTTAGTAAAGCATTTATCACTATCTGCTAATAATGCGGCATACCCGGTTGGCAAAGTGTCAGAATTCCAAACCATAGTATCCTTATGTGTGTCTGAAGCACTATCCCTCAGCGCTGCAGATTTGTAGACTCGAGCTCTAAGGCCTTTGGTTTCAGCAAGAGAACCATCATTTATTAGACCGACTCCCGTTGCTTCGATGTTGCCATGATCTGCAGTAATCCACACAGCATATCCCTTCTCTGTAAGACCTGAAATCAACCGGGCAAGGTACCCGTCTTCCATCCAAGACTTGATGTTATCAACAAAGGGCTTCATTCCCAAAAGTGAAGAGTGCATCAATTCATCTACTGCGTTTACGACAATTCCTACCACTTTGGTCATTGGTGATATTTGGCTAAGGATTGCATCGGCATTGTTTGACAGCCCGTCATCCTTATAGTATTCAACTGGCCCGTTGTTGCTCCAAGATGAAGTCCATTCCTTCTCTTCCTTTGCAGTAGAATTAATTGATTCAGCATAGTAGAGAGGAAGCATTCCGCTGAAGATTGATTGACGAGAGACACTGGTCAATGTCGGGATACAAGCGAAGCATGCATCCTCCTCAAAAGAATAGTTGTTATTCTCCTTTAAGCAATCCTTAATGACAAGCCACTGGAGTATTGACATACCATCAACAACCAACAGAGCAATCTTTCTTGTTCCATCAGCTTTTTGCCTCCGTAAATAGTCAGCAATTTTGGAAAGCATTATTGGCTTCATGCTTGAGTTGAAATGAAGAGCATCATATCGTTTCTTTATCCACTTAACAAATTGAGCATTTGACTTCTCTGGGAGTTTTGAGGCGAAAGAATTGTTCATACATTGTCGTTGAAATTCGGAATAGTTGAAGGCGAATTTTAGCCAATCACTTACCGTAGCATTCTCATCTGGAACAATGCTTAAGAGTGTTTCTTCCACATGTTGAATGTGTTGTTTCGTTAAGCTTTCCTTGTTTTCCGGCGTCATTCCTAGCAAGAAAAGCTGATTAGGGATGCCTTCTGGGCATGTACATTCTTTCTTCACGGGTACCGGGCTGAGGAAACCTTCAGCAAATGCATTGTCCAAATACACATATATGGCTGGATTACAAAAGTTGATTGAGCCAGGAATCGCATCTTTTTCAGTTGAGTTCAAAACCGTATTATTCCAAGCTTTCTGCAACTCAGTCCAAAATAAAGATGCATCTGTGAGTAGCAGCTCAGTTGAAGTCCAAGCCTCTAATCTATGCCTTGCCGATGTGTATTTTGCGAAGAACTGAGCTAGCAGGCATGGTAATTGAACCTTATTATAATGAAGCCTCAGAAGCAGCGAAAGGAAATCCACATCACTCTTAATCTCTTGGCAATGGATTCCAAAGGCCGTTCTAAGCAGGAAAAGGCAAGTTTTATCGTTGCTAAGAGTTTCCTTGGGATCTTCATCACAATATGCGTCAAAGACCTTGTCAAAAAGCTCAAAGCTAATGCTCTTTAAGATGGCTGCTGAAAGCTTGGGAAACAAATCATCAAAAGAAACCTTGAAATGCATCGCTGAATTGAAGATGTCGCAGGGAAGAGAGAAAGCAGTGTCGTCCTGATACACTATCAGTAAATCTTTTTCTTCCTTCTCCTCAATTATCATCTTCCAGTATTTTTCATATTCCAGCCTAACTTGCATCTCTGAAACAGCTGGAACTACAAGAAACCCTTTAGCCCTTAGTGATAGGACCAAAAGATCATCTGCAAGTAATCTGTCTATATCTATGGCAATATTAACCCTGTTCAGTTTAGGGATGAATTTGTCTGCAATTACATTTCTCCAAGTCTTAGCCATTCGCCCCTCCTAACGAAATCACGATCAGACACTCCAGTTCAGGATAGATGGTCTTGAAGGCGTTAATCTCTTTTTCTATTTGATCATTGAACAGGCCGAGCTTTTGTTGCCTGAATCGTCTTACATTTTCAAGCCCAGTCTTATCTATCGTATCTTGCTGATAGATGTCGTATTGGGCGAGTCTAGTTTTCTCGCGATTAATTAGAATTTTTTGACTGCTCCTATACTCATCAATCAAACCGTTGGAGACGCTTATTGCTGCTTGATGTATCTGTTTGAAAGCTAATTCTGACTTGTCTGGGTTCAAGTATTCAGAAACAATACTTTCTTGGTTCTGAAGCATCGTCCAGATTCTTGAAGCCGTAGGCTTAAAAACCTTTCCTTCTGAGGACAGAAAGACGGGGAAATAT
The DNA here is from genome assembly GCA_023230175.1 of Candidatus Cloacimonadota bacterium. GTDB lineage: Bacteria > Cloacimonadota > Cloacimonadia > Cloacimonadales > WRIO01 > JALNXV01. The sequence goes on along the minus strand of JALNXV010000009.1, from coordinate 12,767 downwards.
AATACCTTTGTCCCTTCCACATGCAGATACTCTTTAGTTATTTCTGGTGTTTGATTTCGAATGACCAATCGATACAAACCCCATAACCCGGATAAGCCTTCCGGAAGACCATCAAGCAGTACATTCGGGACAGGCTTGCCTTTATGAAAGGCAGGAATAGTTTTTACCAATGCGGAAACCTGTTCATCTTTGGTTGAGAGAAAATTTCCTTCTTGCGAAGAAGAAAAGACAATGTCTTTCTGCTTGGATCCGTTTTCCCAGTTCAAAAGCCATCGCCCATTCTTTCGTTCAGCGCTTCCGTTTCCGCTTTTTAGATATGAGACAACCATTTTCTCTGTTAACCCAGGAAGGGGATTGTTCAGCACTGCTTGGACGTCTTCAATATTTGGTTCCGAAGAAACAGAAGAAAGCAGCTTGGATGACTTTTTCTCCTCTATCGCATTCATGCGAATGTCTTCCACAGCCTTTCTAATGACATCTTCCGCTCTTTTGGGATTCATCACAGACAAGGTCAGTGCGTTTTGATAAGCCTCGTTGCTCGCATTGGAATCAAGCACATCTTCAGTCTTGTCTACTCCAAGTTCCCTTTTAACCGTTTCCAGTTTCTCTTCAAGGACTTCACGGATCCTGTATTCCACAGTTGTATCTAAAAGCAGATTGAAGGCGCGGACAGGCTTCTCCTGACCGATTCTGTCCACGCGGCCTATACGTTGTTCAATCTTCATCGGATTCCACGGAAGGTCATAGTTTATGACTATATGGGCGAATTGCATGTTCAGACCTTCGCCGCCTGCATCTGTTGAAATGAGGAAGCTTGCTGTTTCTTTGAATCTCTGAAGTGCTATGTTCCTGTCTTCCTGGGACATGGAACCATTGATTAGAACGACTTCAAAGTTTCGCTTTTCCAGGTAATCCCTGAGCATTGCCTGTGTTGGCACAAATTCAGTGAAGATGAGGAATTTGACTGAATAGTCTTTTTCCTCCGTCATGATAGATGAAACAAGCTGAAGCATGGCCGTGGCCTTGGGGTCATCCGATTCTGCCATACTGTCTGAAGCCAAGCGTATTAGCTCTTCAACTGTTTGAACCTCGGACAGGACTCCTTCAGAAGAACTAATCAGGGCATCTTGTTGTTCTTCTCCATCCATCAACTCTAGGTCTTCAACAGGAGGAAGTAAGAGCTGCTGCTCAGAAGAGGAGTCCAAATCCTTTAGCACCTCAAGCCGTCTTTCCAACGTAGTTTTTATTGCTGCCGTACTTGAAGAAACTAGGCGTTGCAGTAGTATCATCAGAAAGCCTACATGGGGCTTCTTGTTTTTCAAGGCTTTGTTGTATCCGCTTCGAACATACTCCGATACTTGCTCATAGAGCAATTGATGTGCATCTTGATGCTCTCCCCATTGCACAGGGAAAAGTATAGTCTCTCTTTTATTAAAAAGTGGCTCTCCATTTTCTCTGATTGCTTTTCTCTTCTCGGTTCTCACCAAGAATGGGGCAATATTCTCTCTTGAGATGCTGTCAGCATCTGGGAAAGCATAACGGTCGAGGATGTTCATTAGCCGGAAAAAAGCATCGCTCTTTCCTTGATGGGGCGTTGCTGTGAGCATGAGCATGTTCGGCGCGTTATCAGAAAGCAGCTTGCCAAGCTGATAACGCGATACCTGTTCAGTGCTTCCTCCCAGCCTATGTGCTTCATCAATGATTATCAGGTCCCAGCTTGCTTTTAGAAGGTTTCCTAATCTTGTTTGGTTGTAAGCATTAATCTTTTCCTTGGTCCATCCTCGTCTTCTGTTCAGAGGTTTGATGGAGTCCTGTGAAATGATGACCTGGTCAAACTGCTTCCAGGCTCCGCCTTCAGAAACGAATAGCCTATCTAGTGTTTCCACGTCGTTTCCATTGATTAGTTTGAACTCTTCCGAGAAATGGTTGTGCATTTCACTTACCCACTGTGATGCAAGGCCCTTAGGCACGACCACTAGGATTCTCTTAATCCGATAGCGAAGCTTCATCTCTTCAATGACAAGGCCGGCCTCAATGGTCTTACCAAGTCCAACCTCGTCTGCCAGTAAATAACGGATTGGACTTGTGCTCATAATCTTCTTCAGCGCAGCTATCTGATGGGGAAGGGGTCGCAAGCTCGCTCTAGCCGGAGCTATTACATTTTTGGACTCGTCTGATGTCAGTAACTGGTCTATTCTTGAGGCATTACAGATGTATGTAATTTGGCAGGCGGCTTTTTCTAAGTCTTCATTTGCAGATAATGGTTCTATTTCGTCCTCATAGACACGGGTTGTGACTTTGGTTTCTGGAATCCAAAGCTCATACTGTATGCGGCCCCAATCCTCGTTGAGGCCGACAATCTTACATTCTGAGTTCTTTGTCTTCCAGTTTATCCATTGCCCAATCTGATACACGTTATTCTCCCAACCTTACCAGCGCACCGTTATACCACATCAGAAGCTTGTCATCTTCCTCGACAATGTTGGATGGCATTCTTTCACAAAGAGCCTTAATCAATTGATAATCCTTGTCTTGCCAAGCCTTCTTAAAACCAGCTCTGATAGCCTCAATTCTAAACTCTTTAAGTTTGCCCTTGCTGGTTCGATAAATATCAAATTCCTTCAACAAAGATTTTTCTCTGACCTTCTCCAGGTCACTAGCCTTATTTGGATCAGGAATATACCAGCGCCCTTTAGCCTTATCTCGAAGAGAAGGATCACTCTTTGGTAGATTCCTCAGTTCCTTGTAAGTAGTAGACAACCAGCCATGAATGAAGGAAGGCATATCATCTTTCCCATCATAGCAGAGGAAGTTTTGCTCGAGTAAGTCACGAAGTTCCAACTTCTTTTCATTCTTGTTCCAGCTATCCAATTGCTGCATGAAGATAGGGGTCATCTCTCCAAGAGTCATAGGTTTGCTCTTAAGCTGAAGCCTAATCCATCCAATAGCACTGGCTTCGTCTATGACAAAGAGGCTCACATCTTCATTCTTGGCTTGGATTTGTTGTCTTGTTACCAGTTTGTCATACTCTTGCACCTGGTCCTGGAGATAATACAAACCATCACGCTCAGCGAATCGTCTTGATATCTCTTTTAAGAAATCTGGAGATGAAATTGGGATAAGCATATTATGTCCGACAAAATAAGAGAGCATCCGGTCATAAATGATTCTTGGGTCTCTTTCCGGGACTGTGATTGTTGCTTCTCCTTGATGTTTAACAAGAGGAAGATAGTCCAAATGCTTGCGGACAAAGTTCCAGACAGCTTCTTCACCTACCGCTTGAACAACTTGTCTTTCAAACAAGTCATCAGGTTTATAACAAGAAATAACTAGATCCTGTTTTACCGCGGTTGATGTTGTTACAGCCTTGAAGCTTCCTTGTTGTTTATCCAGAGCACTAACATTCGCGACTATGAAACCAACTTCAGAAAGACTTGTTTGAATGCTATTCCAAACCTTGGCATCAGTGTTTGAGAATTCAATTGTGCACCAATGACCTGGCTTAAGAACTCTATATGCCTCCGCAAAACATCGTTGCATAAGAACTCGATACTCAAATATTCCTTTTCCTTGAATGTCGTTTTCGATAGCTTCTTCTGTGTTTTCGGTCAGTACTTTTAACCAGGCTTCCCATGCAAAGCTTAGTTCTGAGTACATCAGATTTGCTCCAAAAGGAGGATCTATGAATAAATAATCAATACTATCTGTTTTCATTGAAATTGTTGTAGAAGATTGATTAAAAACAATTGAGAGCTTGTCGTTTGGAAAGCTATCAAAGCAAAGCAGATCTTTCAGTTTTCCGCTATAAAGGATGGATACCGAGTTTTCATCATTCATTGAAGGAATATAAAGTGTTCCAGAAAGTGTCCCTGTTCTTCTATCCACAACCTTCCCATCTTTTAGGACAGGCATGAATTTGTACATTTTAGTAATTCTTTGCATACCAGAAGTAAGCCAAAACTTTCCAAAAAGGGATTTTGTTTTTGCAAACATTGCAGCTAGAATGGTTAAGTTTCTTTTAGTATAGAACTGATGAACATTGGTAATCCCGACAGAATCATTTCGTCTGCTTTCCTTACCTTCTGGCATCCTATTTGTGGGATACCAATACGGAATCTCCATCTTGTTGATTTTGTCAATCAAGGCTAAATCTTCTACATCAGGTGTTTTTTCGCTTCTGCTTTTTCCTACCGAATAGTTTATAAGTACAGGAACCTGCTTTGTCATAATTACGGTTTCACTTATTGCCGGATCAAATTTTGTCTCCGTGGCACGTTTCATTGTTCTCTTGGTAAGAGTGGTATGGCAATGAGGACAGGGGAAAGAATCTCTTATACTTCCTGTTTCTTTGTCAACTGCTTCATTATAGAAAACGACCTCTTCTCCACACTCTGGGCAGATAAAGACATCCGACCAAACGGTATAATTTATCTTTCCAATAGCCCCATTGGACGCTTTGGTCTCGTACATCCATCCATACTCATCTTCAACTTCATTTTGAATTCTTTCTGCCTCTTTTTTGAAAGTTTCTGATTTTATAGGTGAATTATAGTTATAAGCAATAAAGGAAGCAGCTGGAGATAAATCATTTAGGACGGCTTTTCTTGCTCCCAAATGTGAGAATACCCTCCAAATTTCTTTACCATTATCGTCAGTTTCTTTTCTGAGTATCTCATTCTTAGAGTTGACTTGATAACCAAGTGATTCAACAACCTTCTTGTCCCCACAAAGCTGAGCGGCAACTCCTGTCATTCCGGTTCCACAGAATCCATCAAACACAATGTCTCCGGGTTCAGTGTAATGAAGGATGTAGCGCATGATGGCTTTGTGCGGGACCTTGGTATGATAAGTATGAGCGTTATAGATTGGGTCGTTTTTCCCTTCACTTACATCAGAAGCAAAAGGTTCTCGTTTGTAAGGTACTAAGGGCTGCTCCTTCTGAGATTCCCATTCTGCAATTATTTCCTGAGTCCATGGGTTAGGGCAGGCACAGTAATAGGGAGGGTCTGAAAGAGCTACAATGTCCTCATCTTTTCCAAGAGGGAAGCCTTCGATAGCTCTAAACTCAGGGTCCTTTAACTTTTCTCTTAGAAGGTTGCGATAGTACTCCCTTCTTTCTTCTGAGGAGTTGAAAGCTCTTCCTAGGCATATCTCGGGTTGCTCTTTCTTCTCTTCTGGAAATAAATCCGGCTCATTATCACTGTTATACATACTCATTTCTTGTCCTCCACCTGGTCTAGGACCACTCTGATTTTTTCTTTCTCTTCTCCAGAAGAAAGTTCATCAACAAGTTTCTCAAAGTTGCTTCTCAATTCTTCTATGGTTACCGGTTTCCCGTTCCCCAAAAGACGCTTACAGATATCATCTCTTTTTACTGATTTCTTTACCAACCCTTTTAGTGCTCTTTCAAGTATTGTGATGAAGGAATCGTCAATACTTTCTGGGAGCTCTTCAGTTTTCAAGAATTCCTGAATACTATCCTGTTCCTCTTGCTTCATAAGTTTAATGGACTGAGCATTGAATGGATCTTGTAAGTTCTCCAACAAGGTTGATGTCCATTTCTCCAAGAGTTCATCAAGCTTTTCAGATATTTGCTTCAGGACAAACCCTGCGTCCTCATTACCATCGAAAGCTGGCTTGTAGGAACAGTGTGGACATACTGGATTAGTCTCCAGTTCTTTTTCCGATAATCCACTGCAAGTCTTAAGTTTCAATAATCGATCATGAATCAATGAGAAGTCTCCACCAGGAAGAAGCTTGATTTTGCTTAGTTGGGTTAACTTGATTACAATCGGACTCTTGAGCAAAGCGTTATAAGCATTTATCTGAGAACCTGCCAAACGAGCTTTCGAATGCAGGAGGCTGTAATGCTTAATGAAGGTTGACTTCTGTTCCTGTAGTATTGCACGGATTTCATCAAATCTTGAACTGTCCCAATCTTCAATGTAGGAGATTGACAGTTCTTTGGCCTCTTCGAAATCCTCAATCCAGGAATCACCAGGAGGAAGAATAGTCTTAGCGTTTTCAAGCCAGAGATATATGCCATTTGCTTCATCAGCAAACTTGTAGAAAGAAAAGAGAGATTGCTCTTTCCTTAAATTGTCTGCTAGTGCATTAATCTCATCGACCGGTTTCTTGTAGTTCTTCAAGCGGCCGATGTTGTTATATGCCTTGAAACTCTCAAGCTCCGATTTCAAATTCTCAATAAACGTCTGATGGTCATCAACACCTGATTTTCCAGATGGAATATCAGAACCAAGGAAAACTAAACCATTCTTGACTTTATATGCATCACTCGCAAGTTGGTTGATGATTTCCTGATTCTTATCCTGCATAGAACTAATTACAGATTCGTCACCGTTCTTAATAGATAAAACCAAGCCTTCTTGCAACCCAAAAAGCTTGAGGAGAGAACCTAAGATTGCGGCATTCCAGTCTTTTGGCTTGTCAATGCTGTTGAAGCTGGCTAACTCTGTTGCTCCCCCGGAAATCAAATCCCTAATATTAGAAGCATCATACTTCTTACCTTTCAATGTCAGGACAATATCTCCGGAAGCTATCAAGGACACTAGGATAACCGACACAAATTCTTTCTCAAGTCTGTAATCTTTCAAACAGTAGTAATCGTCATGGATTAACTCAAGAAGCTCGTCGTTGTTCAACACCACTCCATTTGGTTTGTTGTCCAGTTTGGCCAATATCCATTTGGCGTAGATTGAGCTCCTTGGATGGAGATTACCATTTTCCAACAATTGAAGCCCATTGAGAACGGATAAAGCGGTCTGTGAGTAATTGGTATTAAACACAACGGCCTTGTATGCATCATTAACCGTTTGAATAAAGTTTGTATAAGATATCCTTGTTGTAAAGGATGGATAACATGGAGCTAAATCTTCAAAATTCTGCTTCAAACAGTATCCAGCGATAGCGTCGATTGCTTCTTTGGCTGAAAGGACCTGGTTGTCAGAGATATCTGTGATTTCGCGTAACGATGTTTTCGCAGTCCACTCCGTCAACGTTTTAGTCTTGCCACAATATGTAAATGTGAATGCATTCAAGATATTCTTTCTCATCCAGCTTGTGAGATAGGCAAGGTTGGTGTCAGCTTTATTCTGATAAGTTCCCTTGTAAGTCTTGGAAGAGGAATCCGCAAGTAAGCTTGCTGCTGCGAACTCTTTCAGTTTTGCTTCGAATTCTTCATCCTGGCCTACGTACTTGATGATCAATTCGTCTGGCTTGCTCTCGTCCTTATACTTGTGTGTTCCCTTTGGAGGAATGAAGAACAGATAAAAGTCTTTTTCAGGGACAGCTGTTGGCCTTTCATTTGGAGTGCCAAAAAAGAGCCAGCCCTTTCGGAACATCTTATGCCCTTGGAATTGCAATTCGTAGTCCCAGATTTGCGAAGTCATGAAAGCGGCTTCCTTGGGGCACTCTAGAATCAATTTCATAACTGCAAAGTAATAATTGTTAACATCATCGGCATTCATTTGCTCGATTCTTGTGGCTATGGTCTGCTCGAAATCAAAAGTCTTGTGGATGTTGATGAAATACTGACCTTCATTGTTTCTCTCAATGAATTGGCCATTAACCGCCTTCATTATTTCCTTAAGTGTACTTTCAACAAAGGTCAACAGGTCTTGGTCTCCTTCGCCGCTTCCCATCTCAATTGTCATTTGGTTAAAAAGGCACAGATTATCTTTAAGCTCCATTGCAGTCAATCCAATAGGAGTGGCGACGTCTGTGCTTTCAAGGCGCTGAAGACTTAGCGCGTCAATTATCCTATTCGCCAAGACTCGATACATCGGTTTGATCGTAGATTGGACTTTACTATGGAGTGTGTGGTTACAATCCTTGACCTCTCTGATTCCTTCATAGGCATTCAACGCAGCGTCATTGTTGACAGTTTTCCAGTACCTGTCGATTGTGACCAACTCCAGAGATTTCTCCGGGATTTCATTATCCAAAATGGCAGTGAGTTCTTTGGAAACGCTTTTTAGCACCTCGCGCTTTTCAACTCTTTTCATCCTTGAGAAGGCTTCAAGATAAGAAGGGTGTAGGGGAAACAGATCCACAAAATTTTCAAAATCGCTCGTCAGATTAGCATAATAGGGTTTGAATTGCTCAAGATACTCTCGAATCTTTGCTTTTTGATTTGCATCTTTCTTTAACAGACGTTGGGCCACAACAAACCTGATATCTTCCTTTTGGATTGTCACTATCTCTGTGCGGTCCTTAATCTTGTTTACATAATCGCTGACAAACATAAATTGCGGACTGTCAAATATGGATTCCTGCATTCCCACTACTACGCGTAGACGTGTGTCTTTGCATATCTCAGCAAGTTGACGGAAGAAGCCAAAATCCTGTATCTGCTCCTGCTGATTCTTTCCTTTGAAGAATTCCAAGAGTTCATCAATGACTATGAGGATTCCTTGATCAGGATATTTCTGGGCAAAGGCATCCATCATTGAAAGGAAACCATCTTTAAAGTTTGATATTGTATTGGATGCCGAGAACTTGAACGGAACACCCCAAGTTGCCAGATTTGGCTCCAAAGTATTGCGAAGAATAATAGTCTCAAGGGGAGTTTGTACGCCACCGACTTCCATTCTAATAACTTTGAATTTTCCGGCAATCTGGAGCGCTGATGCTTTTACACTTGGATTCGTTACAAAATGAACACTTGTCTCGTCCTCCGCAAGCGCTGAAATGACAGAAAGCATATGGGATTTTCCGGTTCCATAGTTTCCGATGATCATCAAAGCCTTGTTGTCATGTGGATGTTCGAATTGGAGATGTGGAAAAATCAACTTAGTGAAGTTCTCTTCCATTGATTTGGAAATGACAAAGGAACTAACCAATTCCTGGGCCATCTGGGGTTTGTCAGCATTTCTCAGTTGAACGACTGAAGTGATAGGTTCAAAACTTACTAAATCCTTATATTTCATAATGCTAATCCCTCCGCATCGATTATTACAATATCACTAATATTTCTCATTTTCTTATACTCTTTTTGTGATGGTTTTCCGTAAACCAAGCAATCATCTTTTATGGCCGCGTCAATGCATACCATTAGGCAGGAAAACTTGGATAGCTTTTGGATAAAAGTGGGGACATCCAGGTCAATACTTCTGTCAAATAGTAGCTCAGCGTTGTCCAGGCATACGATGTTGTTTCTCTCATCTTGCAGCAACTTTTCGACTACTGTGAATACATCCGCTGTATCTATTCCCTCAAGTAACAGAGGCGCCAGTAATGCTCCAAGATTCTTCAAAGGAATGCCAAGTTGGTTAAGGCATGATGTTAATGTAGCGTGAAAAGCGATAGAACGTTTCCGTAAAATCAGGATGGTTTGAATACTTGATTCCTTAGCTACTTCTATTGCTTGACTAATGGATGAAGAAAAGGAATCTTCCTTATCCACTCTATAAACCAATTCAGGATTCAAGATTCTACCTCCAGTATGGTCCAGTGATAAAGCAACCAAAATTACTCATTGCCCAGCCCATCCTTTATGAATTCCATAATGTCGCAAACGTCACATTCAAGAGCTTTACAGATTCGCAAGAGAACATCAGTTGTAACATTTTCTCCTTTCCCTAACTTGGCGATAGCTGTTGTGCTAAGACCCGTTGCTTCTCGCAACTCCTTCTTATTCATTCCTTTATCTATTAGCAGTTTCCAAAGTTTGTTATAACTGAATCGCATAATTACACCTTATTTCCTAAAATCAAGAAGGAATCCATAACGTCCTTCATCCGACTTGCTAAAAAAGATTACATTGACACCATGTCCTTTGTAGTCTAATTTTGGCAATTCATATTTCTCAGAGTTTTGTAGTATTATTGTTTGGCCATAATTCTGATGATTTATCAGATATTTATAAAAACCATTCTTAACATTCTCATCATTTGTACTATCAACGGAAAGGCCCAAAAGCGGGTTGTCGATAATTAACAACCCAGGTTTATACTTGGCAGTTTCCTTGAAAAGTTTTTGGAAGGAGAGGCCGACCACCGAATTAAAGAAAGCACAGAACCCTTGCCCATGAATATTAAACTTATCACAATTATCTAGCTTGAGATCAAATGAAGGTTCATCGAAAACTGCATCTTGGAAATCAGTGTAATGACACTCTCTAAGAATCGAAGAAATGTTTGAAGCCATTTGATTGAAGAACTCTTCAGTAAAGAATTCTTTCGGATGGTACACAGGTGCATCCCCGGTCTTAATTGGAATGTCCTTTATCGCTTTTTTTAGCTCCTCTTCAACTTTTCCCATCGCATCAAGCTCGCCTTTCAACTGGAGGTATTCGCCATATTCTTTTATTGTCTTTTCAAGTTGCGCAACTCTCGGTTCCAGTTTTTTCTTAAGCGTAAGGTCTAGTTCTTTCTTTTCTGTTTCAAGTTTGTTTTTGTTGTCAGCTTGATACTGAAGGTCTAAAGACATTTTTTGCTCAGTAGTCACAAGTTCATTTAGTAATTGCAAAGTCCTCGAAAGTTCTGCTTTTGATGCTTCCAGAATAGGCATTTTCACTTTTGGAGTTACTTGGCTGTCACAGAAGGGGCACTTTGAAGGTTCTTGTCCTTCAAACAAACTCCTCTCTCCTTCTACAATAAGGTTTAGTCTTTGGATATCCGCTTGATATTGTTCTCGAAGCATAGAATACCTTGATTGCAGGACGGAGCCTTCGCTAATCTTTTCATTGCAAGCGATTATTGATGAAGTAATCTCATTCCTTTTGGTAATGATTTGTTTAATATCCTTCTCTGTCCCTTCTAGCGCGGATGATACCTCCTTGATTTGAGTCTCTAGATCCTTCCCATCAAATTCAATAAGCCGTTTGGAGAGTATTTCACTCCTTTTCTTTATTTCAACGATTCTTGTATTTGTGAATTCCTCAACAAACCGGATTTTTTCCTTTCTGCTTTCAGCAGCTTCTTTTGGATCTTGATTGGAGAAGTCTTTTCCGTAAATGAAATACAGGAGAGTTGAAAGTAGAGGAGTTTGAGCGGATGTGTTTTCTGGCTTTGCTATCGAGCCTGACGCAACAATAGCATCTTTATCAAGATATAAAGTCTGAAGGAGGGTCCTCCAAGTCAATCTGATCTTGTCGGAATATTTATTCTTTGCAACCTCAGGTATTGAATTAAATCCTAACAAATAAAGAATGATGTCATTAATTGAGACTTCACTGTTTCTATAGTTGATTGGGTACCAGCCATCCTTAATTCCGATTTCATCGCTTGAGACAAGAATTTGATTTTTGTTTTTTACAAGGCTCCTACACAGCTTCGTTTCGCCCTTGTTTGATTGTAGTATTACTTGAATATCTGTATAGCCAGTAACATCAGGGCTAAACGGAAGTTTTTCGCTTCCGAAAGCATAATTGATAATCTCTGCTACAATGGTTTTCCCGGAATCCGAAAGACCATGGATAATGTTTAAGCCTGAAATCAAATCCACAAAAGAATCTCGCTTATTTAGTCCTGTTGCCATTACCTTCTTGATATAGAAACCCGGCATAATTAACTCCTCATTTCCTTGATGGCCTTCTCGTTAACGAACTTGTTTACGGCCAAGTCTGTTTTTCCTTGAAAAGCATTTGATACATTTACTATTTGTTCCTGATAACTGATGGCGTATTCAGATTGTAATAACTCTGCTCTTTGTTTGCCTTCTGGCGTAGCTTGATATGAATAACCATTGTTACTCACTTTCACATCAACCAATCCATATAGAACAAGATCTTTTATGGCTTGAATAAGGATTGGTCTTCTGGATGCATATTCACTGAAACAGAACTCGTTCTCCCCTTGGATATTCTTTTCTGACAAACCCACCTGTTTGGAAAAAAGTGCCATAAAATCAAAAGCTGCTATCCTGTCAATTGTCATTGCCTCGCTTGAAAGGGAGAGAAGAAGCATCAGCCTAATTGAAACCTCAAGTGGTGAATTGAATACTTTAATCATCTATATCTACCCAGGAATGAATTCTTCCTTGATTCACAAGAATATGGCATATCCCCTTTTTCTCAGAATTTCCTACGAGATTTTTAATCTTCATGAGCGCCGATTTATATAGTTCTGTATTTGTTGCCTTCTCCAGTACGGCAATGAGTCTAGTAAAACCATTGGGAAAGTCAAGGTAATATTTTTCTATAACACCCTCAAATATCTCATCCTCAAGAATATTAAATTGCTCCTCTCCATCAATGAATCGATTTGTATCTCTAATGCCTCTTTGCAAGAAAGAGGCATTTAGAAAGTTTTTCTTTTGCAAATCAACAAAGTGCGAATAGCGTGATGGTAGTGTTTGCAGATCCTCTTGTGTGACTAGACTTCTTTTTGTTGCTTCTGCAATGGCCTCTAATACAGCTGAGAAGAATCGCATCTCTTCTGGCCGTACTTCGGAATCAGAAAGAGCGGAGATTAAAGGTATTTCGTCCCCACCAACATGAATAATCCCTTTTTCATCTTTGTATAATTCCACTGGTTTCATTTTCCGGAGAAGCATTGCATTACTTGTGCGATTGGAAACCAGTCCTGAATCAATCTCTTTTTTCCCTTGAGAGAATGCATCCATGAAATCTATAAGAATTATGCTGCAAGTGGTTTCAAGGTAATCATCCTCGCAAGTGACACCTAGCCGCTCAATGGCTCTTGTCATTAATTCATGAGATTCGTCACTTAAAATTCCAAAGGATTCTTTGAAGGGTTCGGTGTTGAGCTTAGAAATAATATCTTTGGCCCTATCTTTATTAAGGG
>JALNXV010000202.1 GCA_023230175.1 Candidatus Cloacimonadota bacterium | reverse complement strand
TTTATTTAAATCATTCATCCGGCAGTTACACTGTCGGCTATTATTGTTTAACCATTTTATGGTTAACTATTTTAAGGTTTTAATTGTAAATATTTGACATTATTCAATAGCCTTAAATTAATAATTTGTTTAATTCTAATTAATATTTTTTGACTTCCTGATTTATAAAATATACTATATCTCCCGGATGAGAAAAGTCTTTTGCTTCAACATTAGCATATTGTGCTATATAGGATTCTAAAAGCTCCAATTTCTTTTGAGTTATAACCTTATCTGTTATATTATCGTCGAGTTGTTCAAGGTAGCATTTTTTTAGTCCGATCAACTCCATTCTAAATACTTCTAAGGAAATCTTTAATAAATCATCAGGGCAAATATCTTGATAAAAGCTTGTTCCGTATGGAAAAGGGTAATAACAATTTACTTGGGTTCCAATTTCAAAAAATAATTTAAAATAGAATCCAGTAGCAATCACTGATAATCCAAAACTATTATCATGACTTCCTGTATCAACATTGAGTTCTTGACTTTCATTATCTTTAAATGCTTTAAAAAGCTCAATCGAAAGAAGCCAATTATCCCAATACATATTTTCAAAAATAACTTGCTTGGATAATCTTTTTTCTTCATCATATTCTTGTATTTCGAAAGAGTAAAGAGAATTATAAAATGAAGTATCTCGATGCATATCCCATGATTGAATATAAACATCTTTTAAAACAATTACTATTGACCTTTCATCAATTTCTGAAAAACTTATGCACATAAAAACCCCTCCATAGTTTATACTCAATACTAACGAAATAAAAATTCGTATGAAATATCATACCGGGCGAGCCGTCCGGTTTACGGATTTAAAATTGGATTATATCAAAAATTATCCTCTAAAATTCCTTCTCATACCATTTCTGAAACATATACAGAGTCCAGACTTGTTTTCTGTTATCTTTTGATCCGTTAAGGTGTTCTTTGAAAATATCAGAAACACTATCGTATAAGAAAAGATCTTGTTTTTTGATATAATCATAGCTAAGGTAATGTTCAATCTCTTTTTTTAAATCATTTTTTATCCATTTAGTTAGTGGGATTCCAAAGCCTTTTTTATTTCGATATAGGATTGACTTAGGCAGTTTATTTTCAAAAGCTTTTTTAAAAATATATTTCCTGGTGATATTTTTAAATTTTAAACCAAAAGATAAGCTATTGGCAAACTCAGCAAACTCAACATCAAGAAAAGGGGTTCTGGCTTCAAGAGAAACCATCATTGATGCCCTGTCAACTTTAGTTAGAATATCTTCAGGCAGATAATATTTTTGATAATGCCAGAGTAATGAACTATTCTTACTCAGATTATCAGGGACTTTTAACAGGTTTAAAGGTTTGTAATCTAAAGAAAAGTTTAATAATTGCTTTTGTTCTTTTGCAGAGAAAGAGCCTAACCAGAGTTGATTTCTAAAAACAGGCGATTCATAAACATATTTTAAAAAATTCTTTGCTTTAAAATCCAGACTCATATTCTTTTCAGAAACGGGCATTAGATTGACCAATGGATTTACTATTTTATTAGTTACCGATTTAGGTAAGAGTTTAAATTTTTCAGCCCAATAATTTGCTAGAAAGGGGTCATATCCTGCAAAGAGTTCATCTCCTCCATCTCCTCCAAGAGCGACAGTTACATAATTACGAGTGAATTTTGAGAGTAAATAGGTTGGTATTATTGAGGCATCAGCAAAGGGTTCATCTATTTTATCAATCACTTCGGGGAGTATATCAAGCATAGACTTAGAGGTCAGTTTTTGATGATGATGATCTGTGTTGAAAATATTAGCAACCTTTTGAGCATAAGAACTTTCATCAAAAGATTCTTCCTCAAAACCTATAGAAAAGGTCTTAATGTTTTTTGAAGGCATCATTTCAAAGAGAGTAGCCACAATGGCACTGGAATCAACACCTCCACTTAAAAAAACACCAAGAGGCACATCACTCATCAATCTGTAGTTGACAGCTTTTTTAAATTTCTCTAATAAAATTTCACATAATTCATTATCAGATAACTTGTTATATATAGAAGACTCATCAAAATTGACATCCCAATACTTATTAATACTTATCCCATTTTGGTTAAAAATCAAGTAATGACCCGGTAAAAGTTTATTAACGTTTTTATAAATACTTTTACTTTGTGGCAGATATTCAAACTGTAGATAATCTGATAACGAGTTTAAATCTAATTGCTTAGAAAATTCAGGATATGTTACAATTGCCTTTACCTCTGAAGCAAAGATTAATACATCATTAAAATATGAGTAATATAGAGGTTTTTGTCCAAATCTGTCTCTTGCTAAAAGGAGTTCACCTTTTAAATTATCCCACAAGGCAAATGCAAACATCCCATTTAACTTATTGATAAAAGAAACACCATATTCTTCTATCCCGTGAATAATAACCTCAGTATCAGTATTTGATTTAAAAATATGCTTTTTATTAAGCAAATCTTGTTTAAGTTCTAAACGATTATAAATTTCACCGTTAAAGGTTATCCAATATCTCTTATCCTCATTACACATAGGTTGATGACCTGCTTGTGAAAGGTCAACAATGCTTAATCTTCTTTGTCCTAAACCACAAAAATAAGAATGAGTATTTGAATTAAAAATATCATATCCGGCATCATCAGGACCTCTGTGTGTAAGAGCACCAGTTATATGTTTTAACTCTAATAATTCAAATTTCTTTTGTTTAATTATGCCTGTTATTCCGCACATAAATCTCTCTATTTGTTTGTATGTATTTTTTCGACAATATAATAATCTTTATTCTGCCCTTCAAAATAGACCCTCATTAGTATTTCTCCAAGTAAACCCATAAATAAAATTTGAGTACTAAGCATCAGTAATATGCCATATAAGATTATCAATGTGTTAAAACTAATAACTGTGAAAAAACTTACTATACTCAAAAGTACAAAAAATAATGTACCCCAAAACATTAGCTTTTTGACAATTTTTCCAAAAAATTGAATAGGTCGTGTCATATAGTCAGAAAAAAACCTGACAACAATAAAGTCAAATAAAACTCTGGAAACTCGAGAAAGATTATATTTTGCTTTGCCATGTATTCGAGGATGATGTCTAACAGGAATTTCTGCTACTCTAACACCGAGCCAAGCTGCAAAAACAGGAATAAATCTATGCATTTCACCATAAAGATGAATATTCTTAATAATCTCTTTTTTATATGCCTTTAAAGTGCATCCAAAATCATTAAGCTTAATTCCGGTACCACTAATTAGGTAATTAATTATCTTGTTAGCAATAGTTGAAGGAAGCTTACGAGTAATCGCTTTATCTTGCCTATCCTTTCTCCAACCATTAACTAAGTCATAACCTTCTGCCATTTTTTCTAACAGAACCGGTATATCTTCCGGGTCATTTTGTAAATCTCCATCCATAGTGATGATTATATTACCGTTAGCATATTTAAAACCAGCACTAAGAGCTGCTGTCTGCCCGTAATTTCTTCTAAATTGTATAACTGACACATTATAATCTTTATTAGCAAGTTCAATCAGGTATTTTGTACTACCGTCTTTACTGCCGTCATCTATAAATATAATCTCATATCTTTGTTTAAGTTCACTTAAAACTTTTAATATTTTATCATAAAGTATTGGTAAATTGCCAATTTCATTCATTATGGGAACTACTACAGATAGATCAATATTTTCTTTAGTATCTGATTCAATGTTCTGTATCATATTGAAAGGATCAATCTCATATATTTTATCAGAAAATTCTATCTTTATCTTAGTATCCGGTATTTCTGAATGCTTTTGTAGATATATGATTTGTTGTTGCAAGTCTTTTATACTGTTATCATATCCAAATTTTGCTTTAGTCTCATCTAAATGTTCTTGAGCCGGTTCTATCTTTTTATTTGCTATTAAAACAGTGATTAAATTTATATGCCCAACATAATAATTATTCTCTATCTCAATGGCTTGTCTTATGAATTCTTCAGCTTTAGTATAATTATGTGTTTTAAAATATACTACACCGAGGTCATTATATAACTCATAATTATCTGTATTTATTTCTAAGGCTTTATAAAGTATTTCTTTTGCTTCAGTAAATTTATTTTGCTCAAAAAAAACTAATCCGAGATTATAAAGATATTTAAAGTTATCCGGTTCAAGCTGAGCTGCTTTTTCTATGTGTTCTGTTGAAGAATCAAGATCATTTAATATTTTGTATGCATTACCCAGAATCGAAAATATCTTAGCAGAGTTAGGGTCTATTTTAGATGCCTCTTGCCAATAAGATATTGCCTTTTTTACATTATTAGCTTGAAATTCGTTTAGTCCCAATTGATAAAAATCTTCAAATGTTTTTTCTTTTTCCATAATACCCTCTATGTTTTTTATGCTACAGCTTCGCCCCGTGAGTTCGTATCTCACTTAATTATTTACCTTTATTAAATCAACATACTTATTAATCTGTAAGTTGTCAACACAATTTTTTTGGATGCCTATGATTACATATTGAGACTGTTCAATTTTTAATCCTTAGAAGCTAATAGCAGTATCTAAGGTCTTAGTAAAAAGGGAGCCAACCTTTTTCCATTGTATTTTTTCTTGACAAATTTTGCTTATATTCAGATTATACAACATAGATTCTGTATGCAATTGTTGTCTGCCATGCAGGATTAGTTCTTTCATCCAAAGTGAAAAAACGATTTGTCTGGCAGTATCAAGGTTTTTAAGACCATAACGACCTGATACTGCCTTTTTAATTTTTCTATTATATCTTTCAGATACATTTGAGGTCAGACCTTTTCTTCTAAACGACCAATTTTTAAGTATTCTTTCTGAAATATGTTTTGCCAGATTCTCAGGTAGTATCTTTACTAAATTCTTCAAACCTTTTTTAATACTTTTTGAAGATTGTCTTCTAAAAACTTTTAGTATTTTATCTTTGTATGATTGCTTTAAATAATCAGGTATATTGGATTTATAGACATCCTTAATTAAGTTTCGTAATTTATGAAATTTACATAATTGATGTGGCGTCTGGGGAAAGACTTTCATTCTGGCTTTAAATAAAGGTTTACTTCCATCGCTTACAATCAACCTTGGGACGCCATAATGTAATTTAAACATCTGAAAACAATGCTGATAAGCTTCTGTTTTAGTATTACTGTGTATGTCTTGATATAAAGGTATACCTAAATCGAAATCTACTATTGTTAAAACATAATAAGGAACTTTATTGAGTTTAATATATTTTTCGTCGATACTTATTTTACCGCTCCAGTATTTGATCGAATTAATTAATAAAGCTTGCAGGTCTTTTATCTGGTGGAATAAATTTGAAACAGTTCCTTTGGAAACGCCTAAAAGCAAAGATATTGTTTCAAAGTTTAGCCCACTCGCAGATAAATAATTAACAAGGATACTTTTATCAGATTTATCCATTGTAGTTAAGTATTCTGAACCAATATACGGATTTTCTTCTTTATTGGGTTTTAGGGGTCTTTTTATGTCAGGATCTATCTTTTTATCGATTTTCTTTGTGTGCATTAGCAGTTCAAGGTGGTGATTAATATCTATGCATTGATTAATATGGTTTTTATTAAAGAGAGATTGAAATTTTTTAATAATCGTTACAGAATTAAGTTGTTCTATCTTACTGAGAAAGGTTTGTTTGCTGATTTTAGGGTTAGATTTTACATTACAGTATGTTTCATAATGTTCATCAATAGATAGTAAAAGATTATTAATGAATTGTTTGCGGATTTTATCACTTTCTTCTTTGAGGAAAGACTTCCTGGTTAAAAAAGTTTTAATGTCTTTACCGCTCTGATCAAACTGCATGATATAATTATGCACATTTTGTCTGTTACTATATCCTGTTGACTCAGCAATTTCCTGATGAGTAAAATAGCTTTTACCTGTTTCGATCACCTTGATCAAGCTAAGTAACATATTGAATACCTTTAAGTTATCAATATTATTTACTAACTCGAGAGAAAATATATCATTAATAATTAGTTTTAATGAATCATCATTAGCATCAATCTTTAAGAATTTACTTACTTCGTGTTTTTGGAGTGTTTTTTTCACAAATACCTCGCTTTTTTTCAATATAATTGATGTCATAATATGCGAAGTATTATTTTTGTAAAGTTATTTTTTACATATATTTGCTTATAGTTTTTGTCATATTATTCTATGTTTGAATTCATAAAACGCTCATTATTAATAGACCTTTTAAAATTAATCAATAATTTCAACTTTTAAATCATAGCTTGAAATTTTGAATTTTGTCAATTTAGTTATTTCTCATAAAAATAGCAAAATAACCCCTTTTGATGCAAATCGTTTTCCGGAGTTAGTATTAAATGAGGAATTAGAGCTGAACAGTCTCAAAAGAGTCAGATAAAACAGCTAATAATCAAAAAAGTGAACAATACGGTTTTACTCGTAGAAATAATCATAAAGGAGTTATGTAAAATGCTCAGTCAATCTACATATGAAAAGCTAAATCAAATGAATTTGAATGGTTTTGTTGAAGCGTTAAGAATACAAATGTCAAGCAATCAATATGATGATTTGTTATTTGAAGATCGTATCGGACTAATTGTTGATTTTGAATGGACAAAAAGACAGTCCAATAAAATATCAAGATGTATTAAAGAAGCTCATTTAAGATATCCAAA
>JALNXV010000201.1 GCA_023230175.1 Candidatus Cloacimonadota bacterium | reverse complement strand
TTAAACCTTAAACCTAATCATAAAAAATCCGTGAAATCTGTGTAATCTGCGTTAAAAAAATCTTCGTGACTTCGCGTCTTCGCATGAGAAAAAAGAATAATAGATTGCTTCTTCGCAGGCTCATCGCAATGACAAGGTACTGCCATTTTCGACTCACACTCGCTTTGCTTGCTGCAAGTCAAGTCCGGCTTAAGTGCAAGTCAAGTCCGGTTAGCTACAGGTAAGGTACAGGGGAGCTACAGGAAATTTTTTTTCTTCCTGTAGGTCTCCTGTAGCTAAGTTATAAAATAGATGCTTAATTGTGTTTATAAAATTCTTTTATATTATCAACTATGTATTGAATTTTGTGTTTTTCAAGTTCCGGATAGATAGGTAGGCTAAGAATTTCAGTTTGGTATTGATATGTAATAGGGAAGTCTTTATTTTTATGATTAAGATATGAATAAGCTTCTAAAAAAGGTAAACCTATAGGGTAATGAATCCCTGTTGATATACCATTATCTTTAAGAAATTTTATTAAGTTATCTCTATTAACTGCCCTAATAACAAAAAGATGATAAACGTGAGATATATTATCTATAAGACCCGGAAGTTTGATTTGTGGGATGTCTTTAAGAAGAGTTTTATAGTGGTTTGCACAGGTTTGTCGTTTATAATTCCACTCATTAAGATGCTTAAGTTTGGTATTTAAGATTGCAGCTTGTAGGTTATCAAGTCGAGAATTTTTACCTTCAAATTGATGGTTATATTTATCTGTTCTACCGTGATTAGCTATCATTTGAGCCTTGAGGGCAAGTTTATCGTTATTGGTAACAATAGCTCCGCCATCGCCGAAGGCTCCGAGATTTTTACCTGGATAGAAGCTAAAGACTGCCATATCTCCGAGAGTGCCGATGTTTTTATTTTTATATTTAGCCCCATGAGCTTGGGCACAATCCTCAACTATATAGAGCTTATATTTTTTGGCAATAGCGATAATTTCGTCCATTTTAGCCGGTTGTCCGTGCAAATGAACAGGGATAATGGCTTTTGTATTAGATGTAATTTTTTTTTCTATTAAGTCAGTATTTATGGTGTATAAATTTTCAAAGCAGTCAACAAAGACAACTTTTGCTCCGACATTAGAAACAGCTTCAGAGGTAGCAATGAAGGAGTTTGCCGGGACAATAACTTCATCATTAGGTTTAATTCCTAAGGCAGTTAGAGCAATTTCGAGTCCGTCAGTACCGTTTCCGACACCGATGCAGTGTTTTACGTCAATGAATTTGGCGAAGTTTTCACAGAAGATTTTATTGAATTTTCCATTTATAAAATCTGTATTATCAATAACTTGATTAATAACTTCATCGATTTCGTTTCTGATTGATTTGATTTGTGCCTTTAAGTCTATAAAAGGGATGTTCATTCGGATTCTCCTTTAATGAGTTTTTTAGCGGGATTACCTACGTATATACCCGGTTTAGTAATATTTTTAGTCACGACGGCACCAGCTCCGATGACGACATTATCGCATATATTAACCGGTAAAATAGTAGCATTAGAACCGATACTTACGTTGTTTCCGATATTAGTTTTACTCCAAAGAGTTTTATCTCCTTGAGCCGGAGCACCGGTAGAAAATTTATCATTGATAAACATAACTCCATGTCCAATGAAACAATTATCGCCAATAGAGACAAGTTCACAAATAAAGCTATGTGATTGGATTTTAGTATTTTCTCCAATGACAACATTTTTTTGGATTTCGACAAAGGGGCCGATAAAGCAATTTTTGCCAATTTTACAAGAATATAAATTAACCGGCTTGACAATTTTTACACCTTCTGCAAAATGTACATTAATTATATCTGATTCTAAAATAGTAATGTTCATAATATCCTCACTTTAATGATTAGATTCATAATATAAAAAGTAATTAAATTAGTCAATAATTTTTATATGAAGGAGTAAATATGGAAAAGTTAAGATTTGCTTTAGTTGGTTGTGGCAGGATATTAAAAAAACACGCTGAGGCATTAAAAGGTAATATTTCAAATGCGATATTAGTAGCTGTTTGTGACATAAATTTAGACAAAGCCAAGCAAGCAGGTATGAAATATCAGGTTAATTATTATACTTCTTATGATGAGATGTTGACTAAAGAACAAGTTGATATAGTGTGTATTTTAACCGAAAGTGGTAATCATGCCAAACATTCTATTGATATAGTTCAGAAATATAAGACACATATTGTAGTAGAAAAGCCAATGGCTTTGACTTTAGAAGACGCTGATAAAATGATTGAAACCTGCGATTTATATAATAAAAAATTATTTGTAGTTAAGCAAAATCGCTATAATTTACCGGTAATAAAATTACGTGAAGCTTTAGAAAAAGGAAGATTTGGCAAAATAAATATGGGTACTGTCAGAGTAAGATGGTGCAGAACTCAAGAATATTATAATCAAGATAAATGGCGAGGAACTTGGTCTTTAGACGGAGGAGTGTTTACAAATCAGGCTTCTCATCACATAGATTTATTGGAATGGATGTTGGGTGAACCTATTTCTGTGTTTGCTAAGAGTAAAACTTATTTAGTCGATATCGAAACAGAAGATACAGGCGTAGCCGTAATTAGTTTTAAAAATGGAGCAATCGGTATAGTTGAAGCTACTACAGCAACACGTCCAAAGGATTTAGAGGGTTCATTGTCAATCCTTGGGGAAAAAGGGACTGTTGTCATTGGAGGATTTGCTGTAAACGAAATGCAGACTTGGAATTTTATAGATAATTCAATCGAAGATAACGAGATATTAAGCAAATTTAAAGAGACTCCTCCAAATGTATATGGCTTTGGTCACGTTAAGTATTTACAAGATGTTTGTGATTCAGTGATTAATAATACAAAGGCCTTAGTAGATGGTTTAGAAGGAAGAAAATCATTAGAATTAATCAATGCCATTTATGAATCTATTGAGACTAATCAAGAAGTTAATTTAAGGTTTCAACCAAAGAAATGTAAATTAGGTCATTGATACTGTAAATAATTAATTTCGGAGTTTTTATGAAAAATACTATTATGGCTTTGATTCAAGAAAGCAGATTCAAAGAACTAAAATCTGTCATTGAAAAGATAAATGTAGTTGATATTGCGGAATTATTTGAGTTACTTAATAAAGACCAAGTCATAATAGTATTTAGGTTGCTTAATAAAGAAAAAGCGGCAGAGGTTTTTTCTTATCTTTCGAGAGATAATCAACAATTTATCATAGAAAGTATATCAGATAAAGAAATAAAAAATATTATTGAAGAATTATTTATCGATGATACAGTAGATTTAATTGAGGAAATGCCGTCTAATGTTGTGAATAAAGTATTAAAAAATGCCGATGATGTGACCAGAAAAACAATCAATCTTTTTTTAACATATCCGGAAAATTCAGCCGGAAGCTTGATGACAACAGAGTTAGTGGACTTAAAAAAAGAAATGACAGTATTTGAAGCTATCTCTTATATCAAAAAATACGGAGTAGATAAAGAAACTATTAATAATTGCTACGTGACTAATAAATTTAGAAAATTAGAAGGCACTGTATCCATCAGAAAACTTATATTAAGTGATGATGAATCGCTAATAGAAGACATAATGAATACAGATATTGTCAAAGTAAATACTTTTGATGATCAAGAAGAAATAGCTGAGTTATTTAAAAAATATGATTATACTTCTATGCCGGTTGTCGATAAAGAAAATTGCTTAGTAGGTATCATTACCATTGATGATATTGTTGATATTATCGAACAAGAAAATACAGAAGACTTTCAAATTATGGCTGCTATGACCCCCTCAGAAGAAGAATATATAAAGACCCCGATACTTATGCTTGCTAAAAATAGAATTATCTGGTTGTTAGTGCTGATGATTTCTGCTACTTTTACCGGAGCAATCATCAGGAGATATGAGAATGTTTTGCAGTCAGTTGTCATTTTAGCTTCTTTTATCCCTATGCTTATGGATACAGGAGGAAATGCAGGGTCTCAGTCATCTACAATGGTTATCAGAAGTATTGCCTTAGGAGAGATACAATTTACTGATTTTTATAAGGTTTTATGGAAAGAGTTTAGAGTTAGTTTATTGGTAGGTTTTATCTTAGCCTTTGTTAATTTTTTTAGGATATTAATTTTTGATAAAGCCGGTTTACCGATAACAATCATCGTATGTTTTAGTCTTTTTGCTACAGTTGTATTGGCTAAAATTTTAGGATGCTTATTGCCGATTTTTGCAAAAAAAGTAAAATTAGACCCGGCAATTATGGCAAGTCCTTTAATAACAACTCTTGTAGATGCAATGTCTTTAATATTATTTTTTACTCTTTCAAATACATTCTTAGATATTTAATCAATAAGATAACTAACTACAATACATAAGTTTACTATAATATTTGTTAAGAAAAGTATTTTTAGGATTTTGGTATTTATCTGATAAACAAACAATTTTTAAAAAGTTATAAAAAAAGACTTAACAAATTTTAATAATTTAAAAAAATGGTTTTGAAAGGAGATTTTTAATGAAAATCAATCCATTAATAATTATAATCGGTGCTTACGGAAGCGGAAAAAGTGAATATGCGATTAATTTAGCAAAAAAATATAAATTATCAAATAAGCAACAAGAAGATTTATTAGTATCTTTAGTCGATATGGATGTAGTAAATCCCTACTTTCGTTCAAGAGATGTCAGAGAAGAATTTGCCAAAGAAGGTATAGAAGTAGTGGCTCCCGAAGGTCATTTTAGCCATGCTGATTTGCCAATGTTATCTCCAAAAATTAAGGGTGTAATAAATGATTATAGTAAAGCTGTTTTTTTAGATGTAGGCGGAGACCCTGCAGGTTGTAGAGTCTTAGCAAGGTTTTCTGATGATATTAAACAAAGAGGTTATGAAATGCATTTTGTTATTAATACTAAACGACCATTTACTTCTGACTATTATGACATAATTAATATGAAAACTATGCTGGAAACTACAGCAAAACTTAAGGTTACAGAGCTAATCTGCAATACAAACTTAATGCAATTTACCACTTTAGAAATTGTTACAGAAGGTATAAAAACTATCCAAGAAGTTGCTAATAACGAGAACCTGTTATTTGATAAGTATTTAGTTTTAGAAAATAAGCAAACCGAACATCAGTTTGATAAAGATTCAACCGGAAAAATATCAGATACTAAGATAGATTTTCCGGAAATGCTAATGGGTAAAAAGAAAATAGTTTTAGAATATTTTCTTAAAAAACCATGGGATACATTGTATTCGAAAGGAATTTAATTAATGAACCATAAACCTATCGTGGCTATTGTGGGAAGACCGAATGTTGGTAAATCTACCTTGTTTAATAGATTTTGTAGAAAAAGAAGTGCTATTGTGGATTTTGAAGAAGGTATTACAAGAGATAGAAAATATGAAACAGTAGAATGGAATAGTCATTCCTTTTTAGTAGTTGATACCGGAGGAATTATTCCTGATTCTGATATGACAATAGATAAAGCTGTGGTTATACAAGCTCAAATCGCTATCGAACAAGCTGACTTAATCATCTTTTTATGTGATGTCAAAACCGGAATCACTAAATATGACCAACAAATTGCTAAAACTCTATCTCCTTATAGAGAAAAGATTTTACTTGTTGTTAATAAAGTAGATAATGAAAAAGATGAATTAGATTTATATGAATTTATGAAATTAGGATTAGGAGACCCTGTAGGTATCGCTGCAGTCTCAGGTAGAAATGTAGGTAACTTTCTTGATGAAGTTGTTGCACTGATACCGGATAGTAAAGATTTTGTTGAAGAAGATACCGGGATTAATGAGTTTATTAAAGTAGCAATCGTCGGTAAACCAAATGTAGGTAAATCTTCCTTGATCAATAAATTAATTGGTGAAAATACTGTTATTGTTTCTGATATTCCGGGAACTACAAGAGATTCTGTCGATTTAGAATTGCTCTATGAAGATAAAAAATTAGTTTTAATCGATACTGCCGGATTAAGAAAAAAAAATCGAGTAAAATATGGTGTAGAATATTTCAGCTCTATGAGAACTATTGAAAGTATTAATCAAGCCGATATTATTGTCTTAGTGTTGGATAGTTCTGCTGAATTTTCTGACCAAGACCAAAAAATAGCTTCCTATGCACAAAGAAATTTTAAAAATATAATTATTCTTTTAAATAAATGGGACCTCATTCATGACAAAGATAACAGAACTTTTATCGATTTTACTAAAAGAATAAAACACGAATTTCAATTTTTAGACTATGCTCCAATTTTAACCATATCAGCCCTAACCGGTCAACGTGTAGTCAAACTACCCGAAATGATATTGCAAGTCTGGAAAGAAAGCAATACAAGAATTAGCACAGGCGAACTAAATAGATTTTTTGAGAAAATTATAATCAAAAATCCACCTACCCATAAAACAGGTAAACATATAAAAATTTATTATGTAACTCAACAAAAAACAAATCCTCCTACCTTTATATTCTTTACTAATGAGCCTAAATTAATACCTGTACATTACAAACGTTTCTTAAGAAATAAGATTAGAGAAGAATTTAAGTTTACAGGAGCCACAATTAAATTAATCTTTAAAGGAAGAACAGATGATATTCCCGTTATTGAGTATTAGTATAAGTTTAATTATTACTTATCTTATCGGTAGCATACCATTCGCCTATATTTATGGAACGTTATTT
>JALNXV010000200.1 GCA_023230175.1 Candidatus Cloacimonadota bacterium | reverse complement strand
ATTATTGGCATCTTTTCTATAAACCCATTTAAATGTATAAGTACCTGCAGGAATGGTATATTCAAAGGTTGACCAATCATTTTCACCTGACCATTCTTCTTGAACTGATGAATTCACATAAAATTGCAATTTGTCATAAGTAGCTTCGGTTGATGTCTTTACGCTAAAGGTTATTACACCTTCTGATTCAAGAACATAAGGTATTTGCAATGTAGAAGTTTGATTATGTGATATTGCTCCTGATTTTGCTGAATAATCACCATTAAAAACAATTTCTTCTTCGATTGTCCAAGGAACTATACTGCTATTTTGCCATGGTAGAGCTTCAAAATCTCCTGATTCAAAATCTTCTACTACTAAACCAATAGGTAGTGTATAATTCATTTGAATATCCTGATTTGAAAGATTCACAAAATATGATAAACTGGTTAAAGCACCAAGTGGAGCTTCTTCATCAACACTAACATTAAAAACTAAATCTCCGGTTTGTTGATGATGAATAGATTGTAATTCAGCATTTTGATTTTCTAAGACAACTAATGGATTTGTTGAAGCTAATAATACATTAGCAGGTAAAGAAGGAGCATTTCCATTATTTAAAAAGTTAACTGTAATTTCAGCATCTTCACCCGGATCTAATCTACCGTTATTATTACCCGTTTCATCATTAATAACATAGTCAACTACTTCTAAATTCGAAGCATTAACTATCAATTCTATAGGCATTACCCAAGATTGAGTAGGTGAAGTATAAACTGTTAAAGTTAAAGGTAAAGCTTGTAAGTTTGTAAGCTCAGAACTAACTTCAATAATGAATGTATCAGGTATTTGATAAACAGATTCAGGAGATATTTCATCAATAGTAAAAGTACCTTCTATAACATCAACTAAATTTGAATTTGATGTTAAGGTTACAGTCGCATTTTCTAAGGCAAAAGAACCAACATTGTTTACAATGATGCTTAGGTTAGATGTAGTTGCAAAATCGACATTTGAATCACCTGATAAATTATTAATCACATTTTCAAATGTAATATAAGGACCGTCACTTGGGATTACTTGAATATCCTGAATCACAGGTATATGTTTTTGTGCCGATATAACTAATCTTGCATTGCCCGGCTCAGTAAAAGGCATAAATTCTAAAGTAGCTGAACCGCTTTCATCTGTAAAGACAGTACCATGAATTACTCCATCTATCGATAAAGCAACCCTTGAATAAGGAGCTGCATTAGTGATATTTATTTCACTTTGTCCTAATAATATTTCTGAAGGATACTGAGCATTATTTTCAGCAGGAACTGCTAAATAAGGAACTAATGATGGATCACCCATAATGCTGTAAATCTCCCAATAATAATTCTTTTTACTACTTGAAGTACTTTGCACTACCATATTACCGGCATATATCATTGCTCCGGTCGTAATATGCCAATCTTCATAAGCTTCGTTATGGGTATGAAATAACATATCATACATACCAAGTTGTCCTGCATTGTAAGGTACAGCTACTCCGTTTGATGGAGGAGAAACATAACCAACAGACCACCAATAATCTTCATCCCAATATGTACTATTAGTTCCACCTATATAAATTACTGAACCTTTATTAGCTGCTCTTAACCAAGCCTCACCAAAACAATTTTGTTCAAATTTATTAGTTAAACAACAATTACCGATTACGACAGGATACATACCTTCATTTTGTAAAGAATTAACATTATTGATTGTAAAATTAGGATTACTCCAATCTGTTACGCCACCGTGTGCAGTATAATTCACCCAACCGGTTCCTTGACTTACATCACTTATAATATTAGAAGCATTACTTCCTGAAGCAGGATATAAATAAATATCAGGATTAGGATATCCATTTTCAGGTGTAAAATATAAGCTTGAAGAATAGTTAATTTGACCATTTGCGTGAGATGTACTCCATGATGCATCAACACCGGCAATCAATACAGCTTTTTCTAAATATGAAGGATCTTCCATTTCATATTTTTCATATAATAAAGTTTTTTCTATTTGAGGAGTAAGTTCATTCAAATTATTGGCTGAAAAACGACCATAATACATTTCGGGTAAAAAGTCATTACCTTCTAATTTCACATAAGTTAAATCTGTTATATGCCCACTTGGAGATGCTGAAGCATTCCATGCAGGAATCTGTGCTACATCACCTACAAACAAAATATAACTTGGAGCAGGATCTTCAGGGGTTGCTGCATTCCATAAACTTTCGATATAACTTTTTATTGAACCGGTTGTATTTCCAACTGCAGGATCTGCAGTACTTGCTAAAATTACATCAAAACCGGATTCAACCTTCCAATCAACAAATGGCTGCATAGCAGTTACAAATTCACTATGAGAAATTATTAAATATTTAGTTGGATGTCTTTCTAATTCTTCACGATTAACCGGAGCTTCATAATTTAATAAATATTTTTGATATACGGACTCAAAATCAGCTGACCATGTACGAGCTTTGTTATATTCTGTTAAAGAATAATTTGCATTATCAAAAGTAATTTCTACGCTAATTGCATCATAGACTGTCAAAGTATTTTCTACAGGATTATACTTTACCGGAGTATAATTAACCTCAAACACTCTATAACCGCGCAAAAAACCAACTTCTTTAATATTAAATGGTCCATAATTTTTATCATAATCACTTTGTTTATATACTTCTTTGTTATATACAAACTGAACACTACTCAAATCTGTTGATTTTGAGTATGAAGGTTGAGCAGGATAAATAACACTATCAAAACCAATATCATCTAATGATATTTCACTTGTATGAGTGTTAATAAAGTTTACATTAACCTCTGCGTTGACAGGAACAGTTATAAAACGACCCATATACGGCAATGAAGGTAAACCCTCTACACCTGTACCAATAAAACCGTCTGCAACTATATGGGTAAACTTACCGTTATCATCTTCTTTATCAAAGATGTTCATATTGTTAACCGACCAATCTAACCTTAAACCTTCACTTTTTACTTGTGAAACACGAACTTCATTTGCTGAATTTGGAAATACTACATTGTGATTTGCTGCAAATGCATAACTTAACATTGTTAAAAAAACAATCAAATAAATTGATTTTTTCATTAAAGCCCTCCTTAATTTATTATAATATTAACTATAATATATAAGCAATTTTGATACCAAACAAAACCACTATTAATCTAATATGTTGTGCGAGCATCCTTGCTTGCACGTATATTTCCTATAAGTCGAAAGAAACTTTCTCATAACTACTGTTGTGCGAGCATCCTTGCTTGCACGTATATTTCCTATAAGTCGAAAGAAACTTTCTCATAACTACTGTTGTGCGAGCATCCTTGCTTGCACTATAAACTTCTTAATTACAAAAAATAACCGAGCGGAGGGACACTCGGTTACTTAGGGTTAGGAGGTTTATTAAGGAATTACTTGATTAGTAACATTTTATTTGTTGATTGATAATTAGTTGTAGTCATCTTATAAAAGTATATACCCGAACCTGATAGATTGCCGGAATTATTTGTTCCATTCCAAACTACAGAATGTTTTCCTTCAGTTAGAGATTGATTTAAAAGAGTTTTTACTAACTCACCCTTAACATTGTAAATCTCTATTTTTACCGGAGCTTTTTCTTTTAAAGAAAACTGTATTACTGTTTCAGGATTAAATGGGTTTGGATAATTTTTGCCAAGTTGATTAATATATTGAGGAGCAATAATTTCACTATTGCCGGTATAAACAATTTCTACAATATTAGAAGGCGATGAAATACCTGTAGGATTAGTATATAAAGCTCTTATGTGATATTCATAATTGACTCCTTCTTCAACGTCTGAATCAATAAATGATAAAATTTCTGCATCGATAGCTGATGAAGTTATGTTCACATTATCTTTATATACTCTAAACCCTAATAATGAAGTAGTATCAAAAGGAAAATCCCAATTCAAACGAATACCATCTTCTTGTATCTCAGCAATTAAATTTTGAGGAACAGCAAATGGTAATGGTATCGTAATTGAGGAAGAATAATCTGATTCACCGGTTTCATATACTGCAGTTACAACATACTGAAGATTACCACCGGAAGTATTTACTATTGTATAAGCATTATCAGTTATTATTTCTGAGTTAACCAACAGCCCGTTTTGATAAAGATTATAACCCATAAGTAAAGGAGCATCAGGCATATTTGATTGAAAAGGTTCTTCCCATAAAACCTCTAAATCTGCCCCATCAAGATTATAACTCAATCCCTCAGGAGGATATAAAATATGTCCGGTAATTTCAGGGAACCCAATCCCGTCAATCCAAACTTTATCTTCACCTGCAACACCGGAAGCATCTTTTTCATAAGACCAAGTTAAATTATAAATCCCGGCTGATACAGGTAAAGCATAAAATGACCAATCTGTATTTCCTGACCATGAATTTACTACTTGATTATTTACATAAAACTTTAAATAATCGTGATTTAATTGAGTTGATGTTTTTACCCAAAACTGGATATAACCTGCATCAACTTCTATTGAAAGCTTTAATTTTGAACTTTGATTATGATCGATTTCTGCTGACTCTGCACTATATTCTCCAAAATAAAACTGCTCATTTGTTATGAACCAAGGATTATTATCATTAACAAACCAATCATAACTCGAAAAATCCTCATTTTCAAATGATTCATT
This sequence comes from Candidatus Cloacimonadota bacterium, assembly GCA_023230175.1. GTDB lineage: Bacteria > Cloacimonadota > Cloacimonadia > Cloacimonadales > WRIO01 > JALNXV01. The sequence goes on along the minus strand of JALNXV010000200.1, from coordinate 2,027 downwards.
GTAATATTCAGCATCCGCCCCATCAATATCAACAAAAAATGTCATAGAATCACCAACAGCACTTATCTGTGAAATATTCAATCCACCGGCATTTCCGTTTGATAAAAAAGAATCCGGATCCGTAATATCACTAATCATCGTTCTTCCTGATTCTAATGATAAAAAAGCATTATAAATAATACCGTCAGAATTGGTTGTTCCTCCCGGTCTATAAACATAAAGTTCATCCGGAGGACCGGAAGCATTTCCATCTCCGGCTAAAGTATTTACTCTGTAAACCACTAAACCGGAACCGGGTAATGCAGAATCAGTCAATCCGGTTAATTTACTACGAAATTCTACTATAAAATATTCTGTATCACTATTTGGAGAAGCAATCTTATAAGCATGATTAGTAGAACTTACAGTAATAGGATATAAAGTATATTCACCACTATAAGTTATCTCAGGTAAATTATTTATCCAATCTGTATATTTGTATTTTGTAAATGCTGATAATGATTGAGGAGGGGTTGTATTACTTGCCATTAACTCCCACATTCCTACAGGATTACCTCCTGTTTCATAATGATAATAATCCGGTGCACCAAGAGAATGTGTAAACTCGTGTGCCAATACACTAACACCACTATTATACATATGATTTTCTATATTAAAATTATAATCCCAAACTCTCTTACCATGAAGATATACTTCATTACTATACAATACCCATCTATGAGGCCATAACAAATCTGCCCAATCTCCGGTACTGCCTTTTACGACAAAACATACATTATCAACATAATCATCATTATCACTATCAATAACTAAATCTGTTGGAACTTCATTTTGTATAAAAGCAACAGCATCTGCTAATAATTGATGCTCTCGTTGAGTTCGTTGATTATCAGTACTATAGCCATCAGGATTTGACATTATATTAAATGGTTGAAAATATGAACGAGGATGTGTAGATTCATAAGAAATTATTGTTGTACCTACAGGATTAGGGAAAAATGGTGAATATACTTCAAACTGTTCATAAGATGCATCCCAAAAATATTGATGAACTGAGCTTACATCTTCACCTTGAGCATTAAACATATCATCATAAATTGTCAAAGGAACACTAAACTCTGTTTCATCTAAAAATCTAATAAATACAACTAAATTATTTACTACTCCTAAAGATGGTGTCTTTACTCCGGTATTTCTTTGACTCATAGATTCATCAAAAAAACGCCTCTTCTCTTTGTATCTGGACTCAGAAATATTTTGATGTGAAGTTATTCCAATACTTTGCGGACTGTGTAAATGTACAGGATAACCGGTTGAAATCAAATCACCTGACTGCTCTTGAGCCCAACACCAATAACCCGTCTTAGCATCCTGAATCATTGTAAAATTATCTTCATTGTGTGCCCAATTATGAAATTCATCTCCCGAAAACAATACATCAAATTCTGTACCATCCGGTTGTATTAACTTATTTGGTATATTATACACAGGTGCTGAATATAACATACTATAAAATAAAACTAAGCTTACCAATAAAGCTAATAACTTAATCTTTCCCTTCATAGATCCTCCATTTAAACATTTATAATAATTACTATTATGCAGTTTTTATTCCAGTTATCTAATAATTATATAGCTAATGTTTATCAACTGATTACATTACTCACCCTTTTAATATGCCGATAATTAACAATAAAAATACTTTTGATTCATATTGTAACAATGATTCACTATGTTTGCTAAAATTTTGAGCAATCCCATCTAAAGTACTCAAATAAAAAAATAATCGAATTATTATAACTATCAATCATATCAAAAGCAAAATAAATATAACCTATTTAATTTATATATATTTATAAATTAATAATTATAAATCAAATAGTGATTTGTTGATATTTGTTTTTGTTTCGTAAAGTTATTATACTATGGTTTTATGCCGGCTAACTACCTGAAATATATAACTTAGCTACAGGAGACCTACAGGAGATGCGATTTCCTGTAGGTCTCCTGTAGCTAAGCTGTTACAC
>JALNXV010000199.1 GCA_023230175.1 Candidatus Cloacimonadota bacterium | reverse complement strand
TTAATGGCAAGCGAAATGATTGGTTCAGGGATAAACATAGATTTAAGAGAATAATTAATATCTCCGGAAACAAAAGTATCTCCAAGAGCACAATCAACTCCAAATAAAGCAACGATATCTCCTGCCATTCCCTCTTCTAAATCTTCCATAGAATTAGCGTGCATTCTAATGAGACGACCTACTTTAAATTTTCGTTTAGCACTTACGTTATAAAGGTCCATACCTTTTTTTATCTTACCTTGATAAATACGCACATAAGTCAACTGACCATACACTTGATTGTCAAGTTTAAAGGCCATAGCGACAGTATCTTTGTCAGAGTCAGAACTTAACTTAACTTCTTCTTCTTTATTATCTAAATCATAAGCAAAATTTTCTCGATCGTCAGGGCTTGGTAAATAATTTAAAACACCATCAAGCAAAGCTTGTACACCTTTATTTTTATAAGCTGAGCCTACAAATACAGGAGTTAAGCCACGGCATAAGGTTCCTTTTCTAATTCCATCAATCAAGGCTTCTTTGGAAACTTCGCCTTCCATAAATTCTTCCATTAATTTATCAGAATACATTGAAGCTTTATCTATTAATTCTTCTCTTCTTGCTTTAGCTTCCTCGAGAAAATCTTCAGGTATCTCAGCTAAACGTAATTCTGTACCGTTTGGACCCTCGAAGTATCTGGCATTCATTTCTACTAAATCAATAATACCGGTAAATTTTTCTTCAAGTCCGATAGGCATTTGAGCCATTACGGCATTATGTCCTAATTTCTCTATCAATTGGTCTCTTACTCGATAAGGATTAGCTCCGGTTCTATCTAATTTGTTTACAAAAGCGATACAAGGTACTCCGTATCTTTTCATTTGACGATCAACTGTAATAGACTGTGATTGTACACCACCAACGGAGCATAAAACTAATACAGCTCCATCAAGAACTCTTAATGCATTTTCAACTTCAATAGTAAAATCAACGTGTCCGGGTGTATCTATTATATTAATATCGTAACCTTTCCAATTAACATTAGTTGACGCGGATGTAATTGTAATACCGCGTTCTCTTTCAAGCTCCATAAAGTCCATAGTAGCTCCGACTCCGTCTTTTCCTCTGACTTCGTGGATTGCGTGTATTTTGTTGGTATAAAATAAAATGCGTTCAGTTAATGTTGTCTTTCCTGAATCAATATGTGCACTAATTCCGATATTTCTTAATTTACTCAAATCAATATTCATCTTTTCCTAAATACTCTCTTTCTTGATTTATTATTTTTTAAAATTTATATATCAGTACAACAAAAAATAACTAAGTTCTAATGTCAAGTCAAAAGCAAAAAAAATGTATATGTATTTTATGAATAAGAGTTTAAGGCATTATAAAAGTAAATAAAATTTAAAAATTTGCAATACCTTATAGGCATAAGCAATATTAAAAACTCAAAAATATGTTTAGCACTCAAACAATCTTTTGTTTGACATAAATTGATAGAAAAAATAATATGTATATATTCTGAATATAAGGAAAATATATGGTTCATTTTTATAAAAACATCAGAGAAACAGAAATTAAAGTCGGGATTTTTGTCATTTTATCATTAATATTTTTATTTTTTTCATATAGTTGGTTGAATGATTGGTTTTTAAAAAATAAGTATGAAATAGTAAAGGTACTTTTTGATAACGTTAACAATATTGAAAAAGGAAATTCTGTTTTTTACCGAGGTGTTAGAATTGGGAGAGTACAATCTCTTGAAATTGCTGAAGATGGAATTATTATATATTTAATGATTAGCCAAGATATAAAAATCAACAGTGATGCTATTTTCATTATAAAAGAAAGTGATATGATGGGTACTAGAATAATTGACATAATACCCGGACAAAGCAAAAATTACATCAATCAAAATCATATATACACCGGGATAACACTACCCGGATTATCAGACTTAGTATCAAATCTTAATGAGATTTCGACACAAATTGAAAATATTATGCAAAAATTAGATTCAAACGATGATATTTTTGACAGACTAAATAATGTCTTAACTTTAACTGAAGAAAACTTCCAATTACTATTTGAGTTACTTCGTGATGCACAGGAAAAGGATATTTTATCAGCATTTATAGAGCTAAAACAGCTCAGCCATACATTACAGGTTATGATAAATGAAAATAGTGAAAACATTGATAACACTTTCAAACAAACGCAATATACTTTCAGTAAGATTGACAGCTTTTTAATTACTACAGAAACTGCAATAAATTCTTTTAAGAAACAATTAGAAAATCAAGATTCAAATTTAAATAAACTCTTCAACGATGACCAGCTTTATAAAAATCTTTTAAAAACAACACAAGAAATGGAATTTTTATTAAACGACATTAAAAATAATCCTAAGAAATACTTTAAATTTTCTATTTTTTAATAAATAACGGAGGATAAATTGAAAAAACAAATTCTTATCATTGTAAGTATTATAAGCATCGTATTGCTTATGACTGCTTGCGACAACTTCAACACGGGCAAGGCTAAACTTAACGACAATCGTGACAGCTTAAGTTACGCTATCGGTTTTTTATATGGAAAAGATTTAGTAAGCACAGAATACGATTTTGACTTTAAACTTGTCTTAAAAGGAATGGAAAGTGCCCAAGATCCCAACTATTCGCCTTTTTCTGAGGATGAATTAACTGAATTAATCGGTTCTTTACAAGAACAAGTTGCCAACAAAAAAACCGAACAACAAGAAGCTACAAAAGCCTTAAATCAAAGTGCCGGTAAATTGTTTATGGAAGAAAATGCTAAAGCAGAAGGTGTAATATCAAGAGACTCCGGATTACAATATAAAGTAATCAAATCCGGAGAAGGAAAACAAGTAAAAGCAACCGATACTGTTAAAACACATTATGTTGGTAAATTCCTTGATGGCGAAATATTTGACTCATCTCGTCAACGTGGTGAACCGGCAGAGTTTGAAGCCGGAATGGTTATTGAAGGCTGGTCAGAAGGTCTTACATTAATGCGAGAAGGCGATATCTTTGAGTTTTATATCCCTGATTCATTAGCTTATGGCGAACAAGGCTACAGCATCATTGAGCCCGGTTCTTATCTTATATTTGAAGTAGAATTATTAGAAATTGTTTCAGAATAGAGTAAAGTAATAAAAATTCTATATGATTACAAAAACTGAGTATATTGAGATAATACATAAAATTACTAATGAAAAGACTGATTTTAACAAAGATTTGTATTATGAAATTTACTCAGTTTTTGATTTACTCTTAAATCAACTTCTTGCTGATTCAATATTAAAATTCACCACTATCAGATCTCGTTTTTTATTTCTTTCTGACAGGGATAAATATTCTGATGATTTGGTAAAAAAAGCCTCTCAAGTTTTCAATAAACATCATCATTTATTACAGCAAGACAGTTTATTAAGAGAATTTGACGTTAAATTATTAGCTTATATCTTCATCAGTACGATTAATTATTATCTTAAAGAAAAGATTACTTTCACAGACACACATTTTCTTAAATTAATCTCAGCATATACCTTTAATAAAGAAGCAATTTCACAAGAAAAACTTGATTGTTGGTTCAAAAAAATCAGACGAATCAAAGATAAAAAAAACGTAGTTTTATATGAATTAACCGGGCTTAACGAAAACGGTGAGCTTATTAAATTTTTATTTCTGGAAAACATCTTATTAAATAGTCAAAACACCTTTTCAATACTCTTTAAACTTGGCATCAATGACTCAGAAAAGTGCTTTAATTGTTTAATAGATTTATTTAAAATTGATCGTCATATAAGATTTTTTAATGTTTCATATTCAGAAAAGGGGTATTTTTATCAAAATTTCAATACTTCCTTTATAATTGAACCGGATTTTTTGCTTGATGTAACTGCTATTGCGGAATGTTTTCAAACAAGAGAAATCTTCCCTGAATTGTTTTTTATTAAATTTATTGATACACCATATTATGGATTGCCAATATTAAAAGGTAATTTTGTAAATTATTTATTAGATGCAATCATTACTGAATCTAAACTCAATCTTGACATAAATGATGATAATAATGATTTTTACAAACAGTTACAACTGCAGTTTTTAAAGATTTTGAAATTTGGTAAAGGGGATTTTAAACAAATTCTTAATGAGATTAATGAAATTCATTTGCCTAATCTCAAGTTTTTTAAAGATAATATTGGTAAAGATCAATCTCAGATAAGTTTAGAACCTGCCTTTATTTCTGAAGAATACGGCTTACAAGGTCGTCTTGATGCACTTATCGAAAGCTCAAAAGATAAAAATTATAAAACTATTTTAGAGTTAAAATCAGGAAAACCTCATTATAATCATTTATGGCAAAACAATTTTACTCAAGTCACTGCTTACAATTTACTTTTAAAATCAGTCTTTGGAAATAGCCGAACCGGAAATAGCATCTTATTATATTCAAAAGCTGAAAATGACCCTTTACGTAATGTCCCATATTCTCAAAGCACTGCTGAACAAATTTTGCTATGCAGGAATATTATAATTAATGAAATCTTTAAATTTGCTGATGACGAAAATAATATAGTTACCATCTTATTTAAACTAAGCCAATGCAAAATTCCTATCTTTTTACTAAGTAAACTTTCAGATAAATTAATACTCTTCAACCAACTTAGAGATTATGAAATATTATACATCAATAGTTTGATTTCTTTTGTTATGCGTGAACTTATTGCACAAAAACTCTCTTTCATTGATGAATCAGGTATTTTAAAATATGGTCATTCAAGCCTTTGGACTCATACCTTTGAAGAAAAATATAAACAAAAAATTATTATTCCCAACCTAAAACTCATTAATCAAGAAGATAAAGTGTTTCATTTTACTGTAAATAAAAAATCTATAGAATTATGTTCAGGCAATTTTAGAGAAGGTGATTTAATAATTATCTATCCGGAATATGAAAAATCTGCCCGGCCTACAAAAGTTCAACTATTTAAGGCTGTTTTAAAAGAAATCAATACTGATGAAAATAAAAATCTTAATATTTTAATTACCTTTAGAAATGAACTAATAAGATTTAAAGATTTAACCCATTTTAAATCATTTTATATCGAAAAAGATATCTTAGAATCAAGTTTTTATAGTATTCCTGGCAGTATTATAAATTATTTTCATAAACGACCTCTTGACAGAGATATCTTCTTTGGTTTAAAAAAACCACGTCTAAATAAAAAAATTAAAAATACAGAATTAAATCAACTACCTGTATTTGAAAGAATTATGACTAAAGCAAGTCATTTTGAAGATTATTTACTCATTCAAGGTCCTCCCGGCACAGGCAAAACATCTAAATACCTAATGTCAATAGTTAAAAATCATATCAATCTTAATCATACCCCTGTAATTATTGTTGCCTTTACAAATAGAGCAGTAGAAGAAATATGCAACAAATTACAAGAAAATGAAATCGATTTTCTACTACTCGGAACAAAATTGACAGAAGAAAACTACCATATAAACTCTCTTATAAACAACGATTTTCTTAAAATTATTGAGATATTACAATCAAAACCTGTCTTTGTCTCTACAGTCGCAACATTTCAAAATGAAGGCTATTATCTAAAAAATTATATCAATACAGACCTTTTAATTGTAGATGAAGCTTCTCAATTACTCGAATCCCAACTAATTGGCATCATTGCCCTATTTAACCGTTTTATATTGATTGGGGATCATTATCAGTTACCTGCCGTTTCGGTACAACCCAAACTTGAAACTAACAAGATTCTAAAAGATAAAATCCATCTTGATTCATTAAAAGACTCACTATTTGAAAGACTTTTTAAAATTTGTGAAAAAAATAACTGGACTGAATTTTACGATTTGCTCCCTGAACATTACAGAATGCATAACGAAATAGCAAACTTAGTCAATCCTTTTTATGACAACAAACTTAAACCAAATCATAATCGTCAATTTGAGCCATTTAATTATTACCTTCCTGATGATAATAATCATATTATATCTCAATTATCTAAATCCAGATGCATCTTTATCCCAACGATTAATACAGAACAAATAAGGTTTAATGATGAAGAAGCTAATAAAATCATCAAAATAATCAATAATATTTATCAAAATATACATAATAATTTTTCTGAAGATTCTATTGGAATTATCTGCACTTGGCGTATGCAAGTAAATACTATAATCGATAAACTCCAATATCTTCCTTTTGCAGAAAAGATCACTGTCGATACTGTAGAAAGATTTCAAGGGTCAGAAAGAGATATAATTATCTATTCTACAGCTGTTGCCAATACAGAACTCCTCGATAAAATGCAATCCGTTAGCCGCAACAATAAAATAGACCGAAAATTAAATGTTGCTATTTCAAGAGCTAAAGAACAATTCATAATGCTCGGAAACAAAAATATCTTAACTCAATCAATTCATTATCAATCAGTTATAACAAAACTTCTTGAAATTATTTTTTAATTATATACTTTGAATTTACAAAGAATATACAAGGGACCTCCAAGATGCTTTAAAGCATCTTGGAGGTCCCTTGTTTTTCCAATAATTAATAAGACTTAAGCTCTTATCGAAAAACAAAAGAGACTCGAGGACAAAAGATAAAAAAAATAAAATAAATTTCTTGACAGTTTTTAAAAGAAATGTCAAGTTTGACTTATAGCATTAATAAAGATAAAGAATATATAGATATAAGGGGTTGATTGTTCTACAAGTACCCTT
>JALNXV010000008.1 GCA_023230175.1 Candidatus Cloacimonadota bacterium | reverse complement strand
GCTCCAAAATTATTGAGGTTGGGCAAAAACAAATGTTGTGCAAGCATCCCTGCTTGTACTGAAAACTATATATTTGAAGACTACAAGTTAGAAGCTTGTAGAACTTTTTTTACATTTTGAGATAATCTTTATCATACGAGATTAAAAAGAATATCCAAATTTGAGAAATTCAAAATCAATAAACGCTTGATTATCATTAGTATAATTGAGATTATTGTCAAAAATATCGGGACCTATTATGAATCTTCCGATGCTAAGACTGGCTCCCCAATAGAATCCATTATATGAAAAATATCTGTAACCAATACCAAAGCCTATACCAAATTTACCTACTTTTTTTTTATTGCTAGTAGAGCTGTAATAGTCTTTGCCGGATATAAAAGCAAGTCTTGAAAGACCGCTTAAGTAAAAACCATTTTGAGTATTTCCTAAAAAATACCTGTAATGACAATCTAATGTGACGGCATCATAGTGGTCTTCTTCTTTGGGAAAGGTAATATAAAAAGGAAAGGCAATTTCAGCTTTTCTATCAATAGCAAAGAGTGAAAATGTACCGCTTATTCTTTTGAATTCATCGACAAGCAAGAGGTTTATCAAATTTAATTCAATTCCATACTTCTTGTCTTTTAAGGCGTCTTTCTTGTTCTCCTCATACATTTTTTTTTGCAGGACATAGATATCATCAATCTTCTGCTCAAGTCCATCTGAGTTGTTTATAGTTTCATTGTCATCCTGAGTACTATAAACTGATAAGAAGACGCTTAACATTAAAAATATTATTATCATTTTCTTCATTTTACCTCCAATTTGATATTATATAAAACATTCGGTTTTGTGTCAAGCTAAAAAAAAGATTTGCTTGACTAGTTTTATAATAAAAACATTTGTAACATTTTTTTGTGTCTTTTTTACGAAGATTTCACAGGTTTTTTTTTAATCCCAAAGGACACATAATTATTTTTCTACAAGCCTTAAGTTTGTAGGAAGCTTATTGATTGATATTTATATAGTTAAACTGTTTTGGGGGCAAGTAAGGGTGGTCATAAAACATAATTATTCAATAATCTTTTTTTAGAAACATTTATGCTATTAATATATAAGTAATAAATAAGAGACCTCCAAGATGCTTTAAAGCATCTTGGAGGTCTCTTGTAAATTCTTTATAAAAAAACTGTTAGGAAATAGATATTTTTTCTTGACAATATTAACGATTTATGTATAGAATAGTTTACTTACTGTTAAGGATGGTCGTTATGAAAGTTAATCATATAGATTTAAAAACTGAGAAGATATATGAGATAATAAAAAATCATTCTTTAGAAAGATTTGATCCTGAGTATTTTTCTATAGATGAGCTGATAGATGTAAATGATTTTTCAGAATTGCTTAACAATTTATGCAAAATTGTAGATACTGCATTTAAACTTATTGATGTTAATAAAAACATTTTTTTATCAATTGGTAAAAAAGAATTATTAAATCAAATAGATCAAAAGAATACTTTTATTGATTATGAAACAAATTTGAATAACATTTTGCAATCTAATATTGAAGGCTTAGTTAAAAATGAAAATGATTATTATGCTATCTCTTTGAAAATAAATATATTAGATTTCCATATAGCTACTTTATATTCTTGCCCATTAATGTTATCAGAAGAAAAAGCTATAGATATACTTTCATTAACAAAATCATTTGTAAGAAATTTAGTCACTAAAAGTGAGCAATCTATTTCTCATATTTTCGAAATAGTTAAACAAGAACGATTAAATATTTTAATAAATAATTCATTGGAAAGATATAAAAATTTAATTAATTCTTTCCAATACGCTTTTGCTTTACATAAAATGATTTATGACAAAGATAAAAACCCGATAGATTATGAGTTTTTAGATGTTAATCTAAGTTTTGAAAGATTACTTGGTAAATCAAAAAAGGATATTATCGGAAAAACCGTTCTGGAACTTTTGCCTGAAACTGAGATGTATTGGATTCGGAATTATGATTTAGTCATTAAGGCAAGAAAACCATTGTTTTTTGAAAATTATAGTAAAGAGTTAAAAAAGACTTTTTATGTTTCAGCATTTTCACCAAATGAAGGAGAATTTGCCGTTTTAATTCAGGATATTTCAGAAAATATAAAGTTAAAAGATATTATTTCTGAAGCAGAGCAACAATTTAATTTATTAACAAATCAAATGCCGGGTATTTTATGGGAAGTAGATTCTGAACTTAGATTTATAAGTATTTTAGGGGGTAGATTTTCAAAGATATTCATAAAGCCTGAAAGGTTCATTGGTAAGACAATCTATCAGCTTTTTAGAACTAATGATAAAGATTATGAACCAATTAAAAAGCATTTGTTGACACTTAAAGGTAAACCTCAGAAATATGAATTTAATTTTGGAAATATCATTATGGAATCTTTAATAAATCCTCTTTATGATAGAAATAAAAAGATTAAGGGAGTTATTGGAATAGCTTTTGATATTACAGAAAAAAAGAAAAATGAAGAGAAATATATTAAAGAAAATAATTTAAGATCATTGGGATTGCTTGCCGGAGGTATAGCTCATGATTTTAATAATATTGTTGCGGGAATCTTAGGTAATGCGAGCTTAGCAAAGTTTTCATTTGATGATAGTGAATTAACAGGTCTAATGGATCAAATTGAAGAGGGTTGCTTAAAAGCAAAAAATCTAACTAATCAACTCTTAACGTTTTCAAAAGGTGGTATGCCGATTTTAGAAAGAATCAATATTAATGAGTTAATTATGAATTCTGCTGCCTTTGCCTTGAGCGGATCTAATATTGAGATATGCTATAATTTTGAAGATGAATACAAATTTTTGACTGTGGATCAATCTCAAATAAATTTAGTAATTCATAATATTATAATTAATAGTATTCAAGCTATGCCTAAGGGTGGAAAGATAGATGTAACGACTGAGTTATATGAGCAACATATAGATAATGAAGATTTTTTACAAGGATATTATCTTTTGATAAAAGTAGTTGATTATGGTATTGGTATTAAGCCGGAAGATATTAAATATGTTTTTGATCCATATTTTACAACAAAATTTATTGGTAATGGGCTTGGTTTATCTGTTTGTTATTCGATAATAAAAAAGCATAAAGGACATATTTCGATATATTCTCAATTAAGCAAAGGGACACAAGTAAACATTTATCTGCCAATAGAAAAATATGTAAGTAAAAAAATTAAAGAACAAGAAAAGATAAAAGTTGAATATAGTAAAAAGGCAGATATTTTGATAGTTGATGATGAAGTAATGATTAGAAACGTATTAGAACAGATTTTTAAAAAATTGGGTCATAACATTATTTTTTGTGATAGAGGTGAAGCAGCATTAAAGATTTATCAAGACCTACATAAGAAAAAATCAACTCCTGATTTTGTGATTTTAGATTTAACTATTCCCGGAGGTATTAACGGGATTGAATGCTTTAAAAAATTAAAACAAATAAATAATTCAATCAAAGCCATTTTAATGTCAGGATATATTGATACTAATGAAAAAGATAGATATTTAGAACTTGGTTTTTTTGCTGTTTTGAATAAACCCTTTGGATTTAATCAAGTTGTCAATATTTTAAACGAAGTTTTAAAGTAATTTTTATGATTAAACAACAAGAATTTAGAACAAAAGGTATAATCCTTAGTAAACTAAACTGGAAAGAAAGTAGCTTAATCCTTAATGTTTTGACCGAAACAGAAGGATTATTAAATGTCATAGCTCAAGGTGTAAGAAAGCCAAAATCAAAAATGTTTGCTCAATTTGAGTCCGGTCACTGTGTCAACCTAATCTTAAAAAAAAGTGTTTCTGCTCAAATGTATAAAGTTGTTGATAGTAGCGTTAATGTAGATTACATAAAATTTTATTCATATCCTCAATTGTTGTCTGTTCAAATTATTTTAGAGATTGTCAATCAATTACAAATATCTCCTGATGAGAGTAAAGAATTTTTCGAGTTAATTAGTTCTTTTTTGCTATATATTAAAACAGTCAATAGTAATCATATCTTTGTTGTATGGAGATGTTGGTTACGAATTTTTACAATATTAGGTTATACTGTAGAATTGTTAAAGTGTTCTTTGTGTAATGGAATCATCAAGAGTAAAGTATTTATAAATCCTGATAATTACACATTGATGTGTTCTAAATGTATGCAAGGTTTTAAGGATATGCAGATGATAGAAGTGTCAGATAAGTTTATGATGTTGATTAATCAAATACCTAAAGCCGGAATTGTTTGTAAACAAGATAATATTATTGATAAGTCTATTATTGAAGTGAATCTTTTTTTTAAGAACTATCTAAATTTTCATCTTAATAAAGTATTTCATTATAAGGCTTTAGAATTGTATGAGGAATATATCAAATAATTAAGTTGTGCAAGCAAGGATGCTTGTATAAGAATAAAGGCTGTTGAACAATGTTGTTGTGTGAGCATCCTTGCTTGTACTAAAAAACTTTAAGTGATAGGTATTCAGTATTTTATGAAATTACAAGCAGAAGCTTGTAGAACACTACTTGAAATTATTCAATAGTTTTATTTAATCTTAATTAACAATTTTTTTATTTTTTAAGATTTCACTAATTTTTTCGGCTAATTCGTTAACTGAAAAAGGTTTTTGGATAAAATTAATATTATCGTTTGAAACGCCATGCTGAGATAACATATTTGACGTATATCCTGACATATAAAGAATCTTAATATCAGGAAAGACTTTCTTTATTTTAGATGCCAATTTTTTGCCGTTCATATTAGGCATAATCACATCAGTTATTATTAAGTCAATTTTATGAGAAGATTGATTACAATAGTCAATTGCTTTATTTGGAGTATTAAAAGCTATAACATTATAGCCGATTTTTTTTAAAATACTACTTGTAACATTAAGTATCATTAACTCATCTTCAACAACTAAAATTGTCTCAGTTCCATTGTATTGTATAGGTTTTTGTTTTGTCGTAGATTGAACTTCTTCATCAGCTTTACAAGCAGGAAAATAGATTTTGAAACTTGTTCCATGGTTTGGCTCACTATAAACATTTATAAAGCCATTGTTTTGTTTAATAATTCCGTAAACAGTGGCAAGTCCAAGCCCGGTACCTTCTCCTTCTTTTTTTGTTGTAAAAAATGGTTCAAAGATTTGACTTAGAGTTTCTTTATCCATTCCACAGCCATTATCACTGATTTCCAGTAAGACATAAGCTCCGGGTGATATGTAAGTATGTTTTTCTGAAAACGTTTCATCGCAGTAAACATTTTTTGTTTCGATAATGATATTTCCATTATCTTTTATCGCATCTCTTGCATTAATACATAAGTTTGCCAACAATTGGTCAATCTGTGTCGGGTCTATTTTTATTGGATTGATGTTTTTGTCTTCTATGAATTGAAGAGTGATATTTTCATTAATTAATCTCTTTAAGATTTTAAATATATTTTTTATTGTTTCATTAAGACTAATTATTTTTGGATTTATGTCTTGTTTTCTCGCAAAAGAAAGTAATTGTTTTGTCAAATCAGCAGACCTTAAGGCCGCTTTTTTTATTTCAATTAATCGTGAATATGTAGGGGAATTAATGTCTAAATTGTCTTGTTCCATCTCAATATTTGAGATAATAACACCAATCATATTATTAAAATCATGAGCAATACCACCCGCAAGTCTTCCAATTGATTCCATTTTTTGTGCTTGAATAAATTGTTTTTGGAGATTTTTGTGTTGTTGCTCTTTTGTGTATTGTTCTGTCATATCTCGAATAATTACTAAAATCTCATTCTTATGATATGGGATATAACGACCTTCAAAATAACAAGTTTTATCATTTATTTTAAGAGAATAATTAAGAGATTCAATAGAATTATTTTGAAAGACAAGATTAAATTTTTCTTTTGTATTTTTAACTAATTCTTCAGGGAAAATTTCTTTAATGTTTTTATTTAAAAACTTTTCCGGGGGTAAGAAAAATTTGGAGACGGATTCTTCATCTTTTGGGTGATAATCTATAATCTCTGCTTTATTATTGAAAATAAAGATTAAATCCGGAATAGCTTTAATTAAAGCTTTAATTTGTTCAAGAGCTTGTTCTAATTTATTCTCAGAAATTTTTTGATTTGTAATGTCCTCTGCAACTTTTAGATAATTTATGATTTCCTTTTTATCATTTAAAATAGGGGAGATAAGTGCTGATTCCCAAAAGATGGTACCATCCTTTTTTTTATTTTTGAAGATACCTTTCCAAATTCTCCCTTGCTCAATAGTATGCCAAGGCTCTTTTTGGTTATCATTTTTTTCATCTGAAGATTTTAAAAAACTTACACTCCTATATTTGACATCATTTAACGAGTATCCGGTAATTTCGATGAATTTAGGATTAACATAGTTTATTTTTCCGGCTAAATCAGTTATCATAACGATAGAGGGACTTTGCTCAACTGCTTGAGAAAGGGTAAGTAGTGTTTGTTCAGATTTTTTGCGTTTACAAACATCTCTTGCTGAAATATATATTTTGTTGTTGTCATTAACAGCTCTCCATTCAATGAAATGTATAGTGCCGTCTTTAGATATAACTCTATTGTTAAAGTCAATTATTTCACCAGTTTCTGTAATTGAATTAAATGCATTTATAGCTGTTTCTATATCTTCCGGATAAATAATACTAAATATTTTTTTGCCGATTAACTCGGTTTCTTGATAATTTAATTTCTCTTTCCAAAAATTATTGATTCTAATAAGGTTTCCTTCAATATCACAGATACATTGCAAATCTAATGATGAATTAAAAAATGTGTTAATTTCTTTATTAAGATTGTCATTTATTTTAATCTCATTATTGATTTTTTTTATGATAAAAACTATTATTATAGTAAATAATAAATGCATTCCGAGGATATATATTATTTTTAAATAAAAGTTTTTGAAATGCTCATAATAGCTTATCCCAACATATAGATACATATCTTTTTTATTTGAAAATTTAATCGCTTGAATTCTTTTTATATTGTCAAAATCACTTATGGCAACCTTAGGAATGTTTTTTGTTTGTGTTTCGTTTAGCTCCGGGAGCTTTTTATCTAATAGTAAAATTTCAGTTGAATAACCTGAGAATATAGTCCCCTCAAGATTTGCCAGATAAATCAAGGATTTTTTGTCTATATTTACTTCTTTAAAAATATGCGAGAAATAATATGGATTTATTGATGCAAGTAATACTCCGGTAAATTTACCATTTGAATCTTCTAACCTCATACTAACCGGGATATACCATTTGTTGGTTACCCTGCCGAATAAAGGTTTTTCAATTAAAACATCTTTTGAGTTACTATGTTTATGAAATAAAAAAAAATCTCTGTCTCCACTGAATGTTGGTTGAGAATCTTCCAGACTAGTTAATTGAACATTACCGGTAGAATCTATTATTGAAATTAAATTATATAATTCAGGTTTAGATTGGATGAAATGTTTAAGTAAATTTGATAATTCATTTTTAGATACGTTAGATTCTTTGATTTTCCTTAAGGAGAATAAAGAATTTTCGATTTCGGTGAATATACCGGAAATATGTTTTTCTAATATATTAGCAATATTTTGTGAATCATTAAATGTATGTTGTAATTCGATTCTTTTTTCATTGGAAAAGATAACAATAGTAAATGTCCACGTTGCAAAAACTATGATTATGCCAAAAATAGTTATTAGTTTTCTCAAAGACTTTGTTATAATCCAATTTAACATATAATACTCCATCTATATATCTTGAAATTATTATAACGTATTATGAATTACTTTGTCAATGGATTATTTATTTTTTATATAAAAAGAAGGCTAAAATACTTTAGCCTTCAAGGAATTATATTTTTAGATTAATATTTTATCTAAATTTTCTTGTATCCATTTTTCTGCGTTAAAGGCAGCGATAGCTCCATCATTAGTTGCGGTTACAACTTGTCTTAATGATTTTGATCTGATATCGCCGGCAGCATAAAAACCGGGAATGATTGTATGCATCTCGTCGTCTGTTTTAATGAACCCTTGATTGTCAAGGTTTACTCTTGATTCAATTAATTCATTATTAGGGATAATACCAACATATATGAAAATTCCGTTAACTTGAATTTTAGAAGTTTTGTCTGTCTTTTTGTTGAAAAGAGTAAGTGATTCAACATTATTTTCTCCGTTGATTTCTTGAATAACTGTATCAAATATAAATTCAATTTTATCATTTTTAAAAGCTCTTTGCTGTATTGCATACACAGCTCTTAACTGATCTCTCCTATGTATTATATAGACTTTTGAGGCAAATTTTGTCAAAAACATAGCTTCTTCGACTGCTGAATCACCTCCACCAATTACAGCAACTGTTTTATTCCTATATAAAGCTCCATCACAAGTAGCACAGTAAGAAACTCCTCTACCTGTAAATTTGTCTTCTCCCGGAATATTTAATTTTCTTGGATGAGCCCCTGTAGCAAAGATTAGAGCTTTGGCTCGATAGGTGGTTTCATCAGTCTCTACTATTTTGCAAAGTCCTTCTACAGCTAAACCTTTGACATTCTCTTCTTTTATAACAGCTCCAAATTTTAAGGCTTGTAATTTCATTTTCTCTATTAATTCAAAACCTGAAAGGCTTTCTTTGAATCCCGGATAGTTCTCAATTTCTGTTGTGAGAACTATTTGCCCGCCTATTAAAGCTTTTTCAAAGACAACAGTTTTTAATCCACCCCTTGCTGCATATATTGCTGCACTTAATCCTGCTGAACCGGCCCCGATAATAGCAACATCATATTTTTCCATAAAGACTCCAATAATTTTTTTTTATAATATATAATATATTATCCTTTTACTATGAAGCCAGTTTTTTTTTGAAAATGTACTGATTAAAAAAAATAAAGAATTATTTGTTTTTTTTTTAATCTTATATTAGATTAATAGTAAATCAAAAAAATATGGAGGCTAAAATGGCTAAGGAATTAAATGAAAGTAATTTTTCAAGCAGTATAGAAAAAGGTATTGCGATTGTAGATTTTTGGGCACCATGGTGTGGTCCTTGTAAAATGATGACTCCTGTAATTGAAAAGATTGCAAATGAAAATCCTAATTTAATAGTTGCAAAAGTGAATGTTGATGAATGTCCGGGAATTGCTCAGAAGTATAACATCTTAAGTATTCCTACAATAATAATCTTTAAAGATGGTGAACCTTCCGGTCAAACTATAGGGGTTGTAACTGAAAAAGTAATTATGGAAAAGGTTAAAGCAATTTAAATGCTTATATATCAAAGCGTGAACTGATGTTCACGCTTTTTTTATTAATATTTAAGAAAAAACTTGACACAAAACTTAATTATAATATTGATTGCAATTGAGAATCATTCTCAATAAAAGGAGTTTAAATGAAAGATTATAATTCAGTATTCGAAGAATATCTACAAGTTAACAACTTAAAGTTTACAGAACAAAGAAAGATAATCTTAAATGCTGTATTTAATAATCATAATCATTTTTGTGTTGATACTTTATTTGAACAGATACAAAGTAATGATTCTTTTCAGGAGTATGTTTCTCGAGCGACAATATATAGGACTATCCCATTATTGTTAGAAGCAAATTTAATCAAGGTATCTGAAAAATTATCTGATAAAGAGACCTATGAACATTGTTACGGGCATCCTAAGCATGCTCATCTTATGTGTACTATTTGTAATAGAATAATAGAAGAAGATGAAGATAGATTGATGAATAAAGTAATTAATCAAATAGCTAAAAAAAATAAATTTAAGATAACAGATTTTAATATTTGTATCAAGGGAGAATGTTGTGACTGTCAGTCAAAAAAGTAAAAAGATTGCCCTTGCCGGGAATCCTAATTGTGGTAAAACAACTTTATTTAATACTTTGACAGGGTCAAAGCAAACAGTAGGTAATTGGCCGGGAGTTACTGTAGAAAAAAAAACAGGGATTATTGAGCTTAATAATGAAAGTTACGAATTAGTTGATTTACCCGGTATTTATTCATTGACAGCTTATTCAATAGATGAAGAAGTGGCAAGAAACTTCATAATAAATGAATCTCCTGATTTAATCATAAATATAATTGACGCAACTAATTTAGAAAGAAATCTTTATCTGACAACACAACTCTTACAATTTAGAAAACCGATTATTGTGTGCTTAAATATGATGGATTTGATAGAAAAGACAGGGGTAACGATAGATATTAAGCTATTATCGCATTTTTTACATTGTCCTGTTTTCCCTATTTCTGCCTCAAAAAAAACCGGCATTAATGATTTAAAAACAGCAATTATTAATAAGGAAAAATCTTCTTATGTCTCCAAAGCTAAAATCCCTTATGATGAGGTAATTTGTAAAGAAATTCAATACATTAGACCGGAATTAAAGGTGATTGCAGAAAAATATAATGTGGATTTGGATTGGCTTTCTTTGAAATTTATAGAAAATGACCCTTTAGTTTTAAAAGAGGTAAGTAAAGAGCTACGAGATATAGCTTTACAGATAAGGGAACGCATCCATAAACATACAGGTATGCAAGCAGAAATAATGACAGCTGACGGTAGATATGCTTTTATAAAGGGAATTTGTCGGGAAATACTAAAAAAAGTTCATTACGATAAAGAAAATAGTTCTGATAAGATTGATAAGTTTCTTTTGCATCCTTTGGTAGGGTTACCTATTTTTATGTTAGTGATGTATATTATGTTTTCATTTTCAATAACTTTGAGTGGTCCTTTTATTGAGATGTTTGATATATTTTTTGGAGGATTGTTTGTAGACGGTTTTAAGGTAGTATTAGAGAGTATAAATCTTCCTTTTTGGTCAGTGACTTTTTTAGCTGATGGAGTAGGTGGTGGTTTACAAACAGTTTCTACTTTTATACCTCCTATATTTTTTATATTTCTATTTTTATCTTTTTTGGAAGACTCAGGTTATATGGCAAGGGTTGCATTTATTATGGATAAATTTATGCATTGGCTTGGTTTGTCGGGTAAATCTATTATCCCTATGGTTGTGGGATTTGGTTGTACAGTTCCGGCGATTATGGCAACAAGAACTCTTGAGAATAAACGTGATAGACTAATGACTATTATGTTAGTTCCTTTTATTTCTTGTGGAGCTAAGATTCCTGTTTATGTAATGTTTGCTGTGTATTTTTTTCCTAAAAATCCCGGTTTAATAATTTTTGTTTTGTATTTGACGGGTATTATTTTAGCATTAATAACAGGTCAGATATTAAGAAGAACAAGTTTTAAAGGTAAAGCAGGTGATTTTGTGATGGAATTACCGGCATATCATTTGCCTACATTAAATGGTGTTTTAATGCATACATGGCATAGGCTTAAAGATTTTATCCTAAGGGCAGGTCAAACAATCTTATTAGTTATAATAATTCTTACAATGATAAATGCTGTACCAGTCAGGTATAATCAGGATACCGGTCAGGATGATACAATATTAAATATTATAGGGCAAACTATAACTCCTGTATTTAGACCAATGGGGATAGAAAAAGACAATTGGCCGGCTACAGTTGCCTTGTTTACCGGATTGTTTGCTAAGGAAGCTATTGTAGGTTCTTTTGAGGCTTTATATAGTGATGTCAAGATAAAAGATGATATTAATATTGAAAACGAAAATGAAGAAAAATGGACTTTTAAAAGTTTAATAAATGAGTCTGTTCAACAGTTTTGGGTTGAGTTTACTTCGGCATTGTCAAGTATAATAAATCCTTTTTCAGGAGGGGAAGAAGAATTAGAAGAAACGGACAACGTTATTTTAAGAGAACATCAAAAAAGATTTAAAAATATTCATCAAGTAATTGCATATTTGTTGTTTATTTTAATATATGCTCCATGCGTTGCAGCCATAGCTGCAGCAAAAAAGGAAGCCGGAACTAAATTTGCTGTTGTTCAAGTAATATATTTGACAATCTTGGCTTGGATAATTTCGACATTATATTATAATGTAATGGTGTTTGAAGTATTATCTGTACTTTGGATATCTATAGCAGTTGTGATGTTTTTTGGTGTTATAATGATGTTTAAAAAGATAAAAATCAATTAAGGAATAGATATGTTTGGTAGAAAAAAAAGACACAAATTTTGTAATCAATGTAATATCAATAGACCTTGTCAGATTCATACTGAGTATAAGCATGCAATCCCATTGTCTTTAGCTTTGGCTGATAATGAATTTAGTGTAATCTGTAATCCAAATCCTAAGTGTTTTGAACTTGGACTTTGTCATGGAAATGTAATTAGGGTTGTAAAAAATAATGATTATGATAGGAATTTAGTTATAGCAGTAGGAGATTCCAGATATATAATTTCAAGAAATGTTGCTGATAATATTATGGTAAATCCTTTAACGCCATAGTTTTTTACAACTAACAATATAAGAGTATCAAATCAAATTTATTTTGATAAGATACTCTTTTTTCTTGACAAATTTCTTGATGTATTAATATATGAACAAGTGTGCATATATTAATGAAAGGATGATAAAGTGATAGAAAAAGAGATTGAAGTTTGTCAAAAAAAAATAGTTCATCAAGAAATTGTAAATCAAGTAAATCAAAAAATGCCTGATGAAGAATTAATCAAAGATATAGCTGAGTTTTTTAAGATATTGGGTGAGCCTACTCGAATTAAGATAATTAATATTTTGTTTTTATCAGAGATGTGTGTATGTGATATTTCTCAGATAATGGGGATGAATCAATCGGCTATTTCTCATCAGTTAAAGATATTAAAGCAAGCAAATTTGGTTAAGTATCGAAAAGAAGGTAAGAGTGTTTTTTATTCTTTGACTGATGAGCATATTAAACAAATCTTTGATCAAGGTATGATACATATAAAAGAGAGATATGTAAAATGAAAAGGTTTTATTTGAAAAATCTTGATTGTGCTAATTGTGCCAATAAGATAGAAAAAAGTATAAATAATTTACAAAGCGTAAAGAAAGCTTCTATAGATTTTAGTACATTAACCTTATTGATAGATACTGACTCGATGAATGAAGTACTTACAGAAATAAAAAAAATTGAGCCTGATATTATTTTACTGGAGCAAGAAATTGAGACATTTAATCCTAAAAAAGAATTAATAATGATGTCAATAGTGAGTTTCATATATCTTTTTGTTTTAATCTTTAACAATATCTTTACTTTGTATCATATTGACAAAATCATCTTTATGTCTATTTATCTTTTATATGGTTGGAAGATATTTTTAAAGGCAATTAATAAATTAAGAAATGGTGGTATATTTGATGAAAATTTCTTAATGACTATAGCAACATTGGGTGCTATTACCATAAATGCTTTTTCTGAAGCTGCCGGAGTAATGTTATTCTTTAGGATTGGTGAATACTTACAAGATTTTGCTGTTCATAAATCAAGGAAATCAATCAAAGCATTATTGGAGATTAGGCCTGATTATGCAAATTTAATGGAGAATAATGAGATAAAAAAGGTTGCACCCGAACTTGTTAAGGTTAATGATTATATCATAGTAAAAGCCGGAGAAAGGTTACCGTTAGATGGTGTTATTATAAAAGGAAAATCACAGGTGGACACATCTGTTTTAACCGGAGAATCAGTGCCAAAAACTGTAAGAGAGGGTGATGAAGTCTTTGCCGGTATGATAAATAAGTCCGGACTTATAACAATTCAAGTTACAAAGGTTTTTAGCGAATCATCAGTAGCTCGGATTATGGAATTAGTAGAAACAGCAACCCACAAAAAAGCAAAGACTGAGATGTTTTTTAGTAGATTTGCCGGATATTATACTCCGATTGTAGTTATATTAGCTTTATTAACAGCCATTCTCCCTCCTTTATTGTTTTCTGATCAAAACTTTTCTGATTGGTTATATAGAGCATTGGTAATGTTGGTTATTTCTTGTCCTTGTGCTTTAGTTGTTAGCATTCCTCTTGCTTATTTTGGAGGGATAGGAGCAGCCTCCAAAAATGGTATATTGATAAAGGGTTCTTGTTTTATTGATAGTCTTAATCAGGTTAGAAGGGTTGTTTTTGATAAAACAGGTACACTTACTAAGGGTGTCTTTAAATTGACAAAAATTGAATCAGTTAATGATTTCTCTAAAAATGAATTATTAGAAATGGTTGCCATAGCTGATAGTCATTCTAATCATCCGATTGCCTTATCGATTAGAGAGGCTTATCAAAAAGATATCAATATGTCAGATATCATTGACTATCAAGAGTTAAGTGGATTGGGTATAAGAGCACGCATCAAAAAAGGAGATAATGAGTATTTTGTTTTATGTGGAAATAGTAAATTGATGGATAAATTTAAAATTATGTTTAATGATATTGATATTCCTGATACTTATATTCATATTGCAGTCAATGATTTATATGCCGGTTATATAGTGATAAGTGATGAACTTAAATCTGATTCGATTGACGCAGTAAATCAATTAAAGTCAATCGGTATTACTGAAATTTCAATGCTTACGGGTGATAATTATAATATTGCAAAATCTATAGCGGATAAATTAAAGATTGATAAGGTTTATGCTGATTTATTGCCGGAAGCAAAATTTAAAATATTAGAAGAAATCATATCACAATCATCTTTAGACGAAAAATTAATTTTTGTAGGTGATGGTATAAATGATGCCCCTGTGTTAGCAAGAGCTGATATCGGTATTTCAATGGGGAATATAGGCTCTGATGTTGCTATTGAGACAGCTGATATTGTTATTATGGATGATTCTTTAAGTAAAATCCCAAAAGCTATAAAAGTTGCAAGTACTACAAAAAATATTATTATCCAAAATATTGTGTTAGCACTTGGTCTAAAACTTTTATTTATAATACTTGGTTTTATGGGAATTGCTACAATGTGGGAAGCTGTATTTGGTGATGTTGGCGTTACCTTGATTGCAGTTTTTAATGCCGGTAGAATGTTAAAAAAGAAATTTTGATATTGATAGATTAGTAAATATTAAGTATAAGCCGGACTTGACTTACATCGAGCGAAAAGAGTGTGAGTCGAGAACGGCGACAATTACTCTTCACGGATTATTCTGAATATTTCTTTGTGGTTTATGCTAATAAAATAAAAAAAGCGAAGTTTTCTTCGCTAGTAATAATTGGTAACCCATAGGGGAATCGAACCCCTGTTGCCGGACTGAGAATCCGGAGTCCTGACCGCTAGACGAATGGGTCAAAAAAAAAGAATAAAACAGTTTCCTATTTTATTCTAAAAAATTTGGCGACCCCTAGGGGAATCGAACCCCTGTTGCAAGAATGAAAATCTTGAGTCCTAACCGCTAGACGAAGGGGTCAAAGGTTATGTGGAAAGAATAAAACAGCTTACCACCTATGACCGCTTTAGTTAAAACTCTAAACTTTTACAGTTTTAATTAAAGCAAGCTAAAAATAATTGGCGACCCCTAGGGGAATCGAACCCCTGTTGCAAGAATGAAAATCTTGAGTCCTAACCGCTAGACGAAGGGGTCGCTACATATTTTAGCAAAAAAAAATGGTGAGCCTGGATGAATTCGAATCATCGACTCCCTGCTTAAAAGGCAGGTACTCTACCGCTGAGTTACAGGCCCAAACTTTTTTATTAAACACGCTATGAACAATGCCAAAACTATCTATCTATGTTTTAGTGTCAATAAAAATTTTAAACTTTTTTATGTGTGTTATTCTAAATATTTGTTATAAAATAAAATATAGCCTTGAAAAAATTGTTATATTAGCATATAAATATATCGTGCTGATAATAATCACTTTAATTAATGATATAAATATTGGTATTTTTGTCCTGTGACTTAGTTTAATATTGAACTCTACAATAAATAAAAGTTTTTGTTGACAATAATGATAAACCTTGTTATAATTTTATAGAGTCATTAAGTTGGTAGATTGTACTACTTATAATGATTGTGATTTATAAAATAAACAATAATGGAGGATATCAAATGAAAAAGAGAATTAAAAATAATACTTATTGGGTTGGTAAAGTTGATTGGGAGCTTCAAAAATTTCATGGAGATGAATATTCAACTCATAAAGGTTCGACGTATAATTCTTATTTAGTTCAAGAAGAAAAAAATGTTTTGATAGATACTGTATGGATGCCTTTTGCAAGAGAATTTGTAGAAAATTTATCAAAAGAAATTGATTTAAATAAAATTGATTATATAATAATGAATCATGGTGAAGTTGATCATAGTGGTGCTTTACCCGCATTAATGGAAAAAATTCCTAATACTCCAATTTATTGTACTGCAAATGCAGTTAAGTCTCTAAAAGGTCAATATCATAAAGATTGGAATTTTGTTGAGGTAAAAACAGGTGATTCTTTAGATATTGGAAATGGTAAAACATTAGTATTTGTAGAAATGAAAATGCTGCATTGGCCTGATAGTATGGCTACATATTTGACAGTTGATAATATATTGTTTAGTAATGATGCCTTTGGTCAGCATTATGCTACAGATTTACTTTACAATGATTTAGTTGATCAGTGTGATCTTTTTAATGAGGCTATCAAATATTTTGCAAATATATTAACACCCTTTAACGTATTTTTACGCAAGAAATTAGATGAAGTCATAGCTCTAAATTTACCTATTGATATTATTGCAACCAGTCATGGAGTGATCTGGCGTGATAATCCAATGCAAATTATCGAAAAATATTCTAAATGGGCAAACGATTATAAAGAAAATCAAATTACTATAATTTATGATACAATGTGGAATGGAACTAAAACCTTAGCTGAAAATATCGCAGAAGGTATAAGATTACAAGATAAAGAGGTAGTTGTTAAAGTACATAATCTTGCAAAGAGCGATCAGAATGATTTAATAACTGAAATCTTTAAGTCAAAGAGTGTTATAATAGGTTCACCAACTATTTCTAATAGTATTTTACATTCAGTTGCCGGATTTATTCATTTAGTTAAAGAATTAAAATTTAAAAGTAAGAAGGCAACAGCTTTTGGATGTTATGGCTGGAGTGGTGAATCAGTTAAAGTTTTAAATACTCTTTTATCTGAAGCAGGATTTGAAATAATAAATGAAGGTCATAGAAATCAATGGAATCCTGATGATAATGCTAAGTCTGAAGCAATTGAATTTGGCAGAAAAATAGCCCAAGCATAGTTGATTCCTTGTATGTAGTAATTACTTTATTTATGTACATTTTGTAATAATGTTTGTTGTGCGAGCATCCTTGCTTGCACAGCAAATTATTTAATAGTATTTAATAAATCATTATTTTATTTTAATAAATTAATATTTATAAAGCAAATAGCATATACTTGAAAATTATTTTTATTAAATAAAGTTAATATAATCCTTGTTTTAATAAGCTAACTACTTGAAATATATAAGATAGAAACAGGAGACCTACAGGAAGCGTTCCCTCTTGTAGGTTTCCTGTTTCTAACCTGTATTTATTGAAGAATATTGTTTTATTTAAATTATTGATAAACAATAAGTTAGCTAATTTTAAGATATTTTATTGATAAAAATAAACATAAAGCTAAGTTAAATTAACTTTATATTATATTTTTATTTGATATTTTTGTTTAAATATGTGATATTTTATTTTTAAGATTTGAGTCTTTAATCGTTAAGCGAAAAGATAAAAGAGTAAGAGATTCATCGCTTTGTTCAAAACGAACCGTTAGTATTTCATTTTGAATGAATTTTTAACATTATTGGACAGGCTACGGGAGATTCAATAATAATGTTGTTGTGCGAGCATCCTTGCTTGCACTAAAAATCATTAAGTGATAGGTATTCAATATTTTATGAAACTACAAGCTGGAAGCTTGTAGAACAATTTCAACAGTTCAATATAATTGCAAGTATTCCACTTATTTTTGTTGACAATTATGTTAAAGAAATTATTGTAATTAAAAAGGGTGGATACTTAAAATGGTTATCGCCCATATTTACTTAATTTTATTCTTGACAAATATCTGTTTTGCATAATCATCATTTTATCAATGATTAAGGATTATTAATGTATTATTACGAAGTAGCAGTGCCGATAAAGATTAGACAGTCTTTGGTTTATAAGTCTCCCATTAAGTTAAATTTAGGCATACGGGTTATTGTCTCTGTCGGGAGAAATCTATATACTGCTATTGTTTTAAAAAGGGTCTCTGAGCAATCTCTAAATAGTAAGATACGTTATAAAACAATAATCGAAGTCATTGATAAGGAAGCTATCTTGTCTAAGGAGATGTTATGCTTAGCGGAATGGATGTCAGATTACTACAAAACTACTATCGGCATCGTTGTAGATACTATGTTGCCACTTGCATTAAAGCATCACATAACTCAAAAAATAAAACTAAGAGATAACAAATGTATAATAGATTTTGACGAAATTGCAGATTCTATTGTTAAAATACTGCAGGATAAGCCGGATGAATGGGTAAATGTCCAAGCCTTACGAGAAATGGTCAAGTCAATTAATTTTTACCATACTATAGAAATTCTTGAAAAGGAAAACATTATAGAAGTCTTTAGGTCTTTTGATGAAAAGGTGAAACCTAAGTATGCGAATTATATAAGACGATTAGAAAGCTTTTTGTCTGCAAACTGTAAATTAACAGACAAACAGTCTAAAGCATGGGATTTGATTTGTGATAAGCCTGATGTTTTCCCTTTATCTGAGGTTGTGCCGGATATTTCTTATGCGATAATTAAGGCATTAAAAAGTAAAAAGTTGATAGAAGTCTTTCCTCGAAAAGTAGATATTGATTTGTTTAAATTTCCTGAAAAACAAGAAGTTAAGCAAATTAGTCTCAATGTAGAACAGATTTCAGCAATCGATAAGGTAAATAAAGCCATAGATTTGCAAAAATATAAGACCTTTTTATTATTTGGAATAACCGGAAGTGGCAAAACCGAAGTCTATATTGACGCTATAAAGCATTGCCAAAGTATTGGTAAATCAGCTTTGATGTTAGTCCCGGAAATTTCTTTGACACCTCAGACTGTGTTTAGGTTCTTTCATGTATTTGGTAAAAATATAGCTGTTTTACACAGTAATCTTTCTGATAGAGAAAGATATATGCAATGGAAACTTATCGCTCAAGGTAAAATCAATATCGTGATTGGGGCAAGAAGTGCTATTTTTGCTCCTCTAAAAAATACCGGTCTAATTATCGTAGATGAAGAACACGAATCTTCATACAAACAAGAACATCAACCGTGTTATAACGGTAGAGATCTCGCTGTAAAAAGAGGAGAAATAGAAAAGGCTGTAGTAATTCTTGGTAGTGCAACACCTTCGCTTGAAAGTTGGAATAATACTCTTGTAAATAAATATGAACTTATTAAATTAACTTTAAGACCCGGTGCAGCTATTTTGCCTGAGGTTAAGATTATTGATTTGAAAGAAGAAAGCGATAATCAATCTCTTTTTTCTGAGGAACTTAAAACTCAGATAAATAATAGATTAGAAAAGAATGAACAGATTATTCTTTTTCATAATCGACGAGGATATTCTAATTTTCTACAATGTACAAATTGTGGCAAGGTTTTTCGTTGTCCGGACTGTGATATAAGTTTAAAATTGCATAAATCTGACCATTTATTGGTGTGTCATTATTGTGGTTTTAATGAGCCTATTCCCCGGAAATGTCCTGATTGTAGTAGCTATCATTTTAATTATGGGGCTCCGGGTACAGAGCAGATTGATTCTCAACTGAGAATATTATTTCCTACAGCACGCATTTTAAGAATGGATTCAGATACGACAAAGAAAAAGGATAGTTTTTCTGAAATGTTTGACGCTATGAGAAATCATCATATTGATATTTTGATAGGGACTCAAATGATTTCTAAAGGGTTAGATTTTCATAATGTAACACTGGTGGGGGTTATACTTGCCGAAGTGACATTAAATATACCTGATTTTAGGTCAACTGAAAGAACTTTTCAACTTTTGACCCAAGTTGCCGGTCGCTCCGGAAGAGGAGATAAAAAAGGTGAAGTTATTATCCAAACCAGAAACCCGGAACACTATGCTTTGACTTATGCGGCAAAACAAGATTTTTTAAGTTTTGCTGAAAAGGAATTACAGTTACGTTCTGAAGTTTTTTATCCTCCAACATATCGTATTTGCCGAATCTTATTTAGTTGTCCGGATTTAGATTTTTTAAAAGCAACCTTGTCTGCAAATCATACTTTATTGATAAAGTTAAAACTATTATTTCCTGAAAACGAGTTTTACCTTTTGCCTTTTATTGAAGCTCCTTTACCGAAGATTAAAACAAAATATCGTTATCATTTGATTGTAAAATCTCTTAAATCTACTCATATTCAAAGTTTTTTAAATCAATTTATTGATGAATTTATTTGTCCCCCTAAGATATCTATGACTATAGATAATGACCCTTTATCTTTATTATAAGTTATTTGCTATGAATCTATTTTAATGACAATTTGTATTGGGTTTCTAAGACAGGTTTAAATGAAAAACATAAAGATTATTAGCTTTTCTCAAAGTAAATGGGACCAATTATCAGAAAAAGCAAAATTTGATAAACTTTTAATTGCTTTTCAACAAATTGAGGCTTATCTTATGTCTAATAAGAAATTATTAAATAATCAATTACAAATTTCAAGGATAGATTTTTTTGATGAAATTAAGTCAAGTCTATTAGTATTAAAAGATGACACAATACCTATATTTAATGAACTTTTTATTAGTATAAGTTCAACAAAAACAGTTGAGGATGTATATCTTGTGTTAAGAGAGTTTCTCAATAATATGATAATTAAACAAAAGGATTTTCATTTTATGTCGGATATAAACATAGTAAAAGGTGATAAAGAAAGTGATTCTCCAAGGATTCCTTTGATTTTAATATTAGACAACCTACGTTCAGCATTTAATACAGGCTCAATTATAAGGACTGCAGAATGCCTTAATATTGAAGAAATCTTATTTTGTGGTTATACTCCAACTCCCGATAATGACAAAGTTAAAAATACAGCTATGGGTACTCATAAAAAGATTAGATGGCAATATTTTGCGACTACAATTATGGCAATAAATTACGCAAAACAAAAGGGCTACCTTGTTTATGCTTTAGAGACAGTAGAACAAGCTTCTTCAGTATATCAAACAAAATTTATTAATCTTTCTGCATTACTTGTAGGAAATGAAGCTCTTGGGATTTCTGAAGATACTATTACACAATGCGATACTGTTATTAAAATCCCTTTATTGGGGTGGAAAAATTCTTTAAATGTTGCAACCGCAACGGCTGTATGCTGTTTTGAAATATACAGACAATTAAGTCAATTAGGAGAATAAATGCCTGAACTACCTGAAGTTGAAACTATAAGAAAAGAATTAGTAAAACAAATTATAGGAAAATATATCTCTGATATTCATATATTATTAGATAGAAGTTTTGTAAATCATACTCAATATGATATTTCTGAATTAATTGGCAATATTACTCAGATAGATAGATACGGTAAATATCTTGTTATGCAAGTTAATCAAAGCTTTCAAATTTTAATCCATCTACGTATGACAGGGAAATTAATCTATTGCCCGTTTCAACAACAAAATAGCTTCAAAACAAACCATATCAGACTTATATTTAATTTTCAAACCGGTGATTGTTTATTATTTGATGATGTGCGTACTTTTGGTAAAGTAGAGATATTTTCATCTGATCTTGATATTAAATCTTACAAAAATATCGGAATTGATGCCCTTGATGAAGATTTTAATTTTAATAAATTAAAAGCTATATGTATGAATAAAAAGACTCAAATTAAAGTTCTTTTACTAAATCAAAACTTGATTGCCGGTATTGGTAATATCTACGCTCAAGAAATATTGTTTGATGCTAAGGTTTCTCCTTTAATACAAGTTAATCAATTAACTGATAAGGAATTAAAAAGAATTGTTGTTTCAACCAAAAAAATCTTGTCTCTTGCTGTTAAATATAATGGCACAAGTATTTCAGATTTTAGAAGAGTAGATGACAAAACAGGTGAATTTCAGGATTTTCTGCAAGTGTATGGAAAGATAACCTGCCCTGTTTGTAAAAGTGATATTTTGAAAATTAGACAAGGTGGTAGATCAACAAATTATTGCCCTAAATGTCAGATTTAAAAGAATTTTGAATAACTATGTTCTGCGAGCATCCCTGCTTGCAGTAAATATTGAGTGGACTTGAGTCTCTAATTGCGAATATCGTAGCTTGACCATCATGGTCGAGTAAGTAAGAAGGAAATTGAGAATGAATAGATTGCTTCTTCGCAAGCTTATCGCAATGACAAGATGTTAGTCATTCTCAACTCACATTCGCTTTGCTCATTGCAAGTCAAGTCTGACTGTGGACTTGTAGAATATTGCCTTTTAAAATAATTGAAGACAGGATTATTAATAATCCACCCGCTATCAAATATATAGTGAGTTTTTCTGATAAGATAATTACTGCTATTAATGAACCATATACCGGTTCAAGACAAGAGATAAGCGAAGCCTTAAATATGTCAATTTGCTTTAATGAATAAATAAATAAACTGTGTGATAAGGCTGTAAAAACTATTCCAAGTAAAAGTAAAAGAAGTATATCTGATAAATTATAAAAGAGATTTAGATTATGAATTAAATATGGTCCTAATAATATAAATGCTGTTAGATATTGGATAAGATTGATAGTTACAACATTTTGTTTTTGAACTAAGTGTTTGTTAATTATACCCAGAAGGGCAAAAGAAAATCCTGAATATATCCCGGTTATAATCACAAAAAAACTTATTTCTCGAGCATTGAAATCATAAGAAATGATAAAGAGACCAATTATGCATATTATTATACTTGTTATTTCGAGTAGATAAACTCTGTTTTTGTAATATAACTTTTCTAATACTAAAGAGAATATTGGAAATGATGCAAACATAAATAAACCCGCAGATACACTTGATTTTTGTATAGCATAAAAAAAAGAAAACCAGTGAGTAACTAAAATTAAACCTGATAATATGAGTAAGTATATCTGAGCTTTATTAATTTTTTGATACTTTATTCTTGAAAATTGTCTAAAGATTAATAAGCTTATAAATGCAAAAAACACTCTACCTGTCACTATGAATAAGGTAGGTTGGTTGATTAGTTTGCCGAAAATGCCTGCTAAACCAAAAAGGATAACAGATAGGTGTAGGGAAATAGAATATTTGTTTATAGAGGTTCTATTTCGCAAATTAGACATTTTAGATAAGATGATTCTTGACATTGAATCATTATAGGATGGTCAATTGCGGCTCCTCTGTATTGGAGAATCCTAACTTGTTTTTTTGCTTGTAACCCTGCATAATGTACAGCTTGGATGAAATCATTGAGTAAGATTCTTCCGGAGCAACTACATGTGACTAAAATACCTGATCTGTCTAAGAGTTGCATTGCTAAAGTATTAAGTTGAATGTATTCTTTAAGAGCTTGTTTAACACTGGATTTTGAATGAGTAAATTTTGGTGGGTCAAGCACAATCATATCATAGAGATTACTTTTTTTAACTTGTTCGGTTAAGTATGAAAAGGCATCTGCTTGAACAAATTTTATTGAGGAAAGACCATTGAGAATAGCGTTTCTTCTTGCAATATTTAATGCAGAGGGTGAAATATCAACAGCTGTAATATCCCAAGCAAGTCCTCTTGCCATATTCATAGCAAAACCACCGCTATACGTGCAGATATCAAGACAGCGTTTTTCTTTAGCATAATTCCTTATTTCAAGTCTATTATCTCGTTGGTCGTGATAAAAGCCTGTTTTTTGACCTGTTTGGATATCTACATAATAAAAAAGTCCGTTTTCTTCAATTATGATATCTGATTCCGGCTCTTGTCCTTCAATTAAGCAATCAGTTAGTTCTAAGCCTTCTTCTTCGAGGATATGTTTTTCGGTTCTTAAGAAAATACCTTTTGGGAAGCAGTTGTTTTGAAGTACTTTAATTATAATATCTTTTTTTAACCATAAGGCATAAGAAGTAAACTGAACTACTAAGTAGTCTTCATATCTGTCAACAATTAAGCCTGATAGTCCGTCTCCTTCGCTATATACGATTCTGCAAGCTTGTTTGAAGGCAATGTGAGGAAGAGTTCTGATTCTCATATTGATAGCTGAGATGATTTTTCTTTTCCAGAAATTATCATCAAGAGGTTGACTAAGGTCAAAGCTGTATAAACGGATGCGTATTTGACTTTTTGGATTGTACAATCCATAACCAATAAAATTATTTTCCGAATCATATACAGCGATTTCATCGCCTACTTTGGCATTAGTATCACATTTATTTATAGCTCCTGAAAATATCCATGGGTGGTGATTTTTAAAGGGGATATCACGATTTTTTTTTAGATAGCATTTTTTTGTAGTCATTATGATAAATAAGCCTTTCTATAAGTATTTTAGTTTTTCTTGGTCTCTAACTTGAGCATAGAGTTCGATAAATTGCTTTACAGGGCTGGATTTAATTTTTGGGAAGAGTACTTCTTCGATTTGAAATAATCCGACAGATTGACTCATTTTTACTTCTATCTTGATTGGTTTGTTTTCACCTTGAGTGATTTCAACTTTTTTAATAGAAGAAGCAGAATATCTATGAATATCTCCTGCTTTTGGATCGTTTCTAAGTAGGGTAGGGATTCTTGCTCTTCCTTCTTCCATATCGCAACCGTCTCCAACTAAGACAAGTCCTGCTTCAAGAGAGTGTATTTTATGTGTTGCCATATGTCCAAAGATTCCTTCCATAATTATTGATCTTACTGCTACTTTTATCTGAAGTTCTTTTGCAGAATAAATTTGGTCCAGAATTTCGTCAATATATTTATATGCCATAACCATACTAACCCATTCGTGGCTATCTCGAGCGACTGTCATACCAAGATCGTGAAGGATTGAAGCTATGAAAACTGCTACTTTACTGTCGGTATTTTGGGCGACGCCTTCTGATTCCAGATTGAGCTTAATTCCTTTTGCGTCAAGTAAGTCAAACATCAGCATAGAGTTTAAAGCAGCTTTTCTCATATGAACAGGTCCGTGATCGTTAAATCCAAGACGTTTAATTGAGACAATATTGGCGTAGTCTTGCATAGCTTGAAGTTCTTTATGTTTAAAAATTATTTCGGCAGTTTTGAGTGTTTTATCCGAAAGCATATTTAGTAATTTATGCTCAAGATTTATTTGCTTATTTGATTTTTTCATTTTAACTCCTTAATTATAGAATATTCTTTTTTTACAGCAAAGCAAATTTTATAACAAAAAAACATTAAAAAACTTGACAAATAAATACTAAAAAGATATAATAATTTAAAATATAAATGGAGGATTAATTATGAAAAGATTTCTGATCTTTTTTATACCGTTGATGATTTTGGTTTTTTTGGGTTGTTCGTCTTATGTTACTGAAGATAATAATCAAAATAATGGCAGGGTAGAGGGTTTTGTTCACGGTGTTGTTTGTGATTATGCAAGCAGTGAAGTAATGGGAAATGTAGAAATTTCTTGGATGTTTGAAGGTAGAAAACATACAACTAGAACTGATGCTAGTGGTTATTATGCTATTTCTGAGCTTTTCCCCGGAGATTACTTATTGACTTTTAAAGGACTTGGTGGTAGTGAAACAGCATACGCAACTAAAGTATTAGACATCAATATCCCAAACATATATGATATTGATATACCTACGGATGAAGATTTTCAATATAGTATCGTTCATAATATCAATATGTATCCTTTGTCTTCACCGGAAGTAAAAGGTACTGTTTATTATGCAAATGTCAATGGACAGTATAAAGTTGTTAAAAATCAAAAACTTACTTTAGATTTTAGTGGGTATAATATTATTCCGGATAAGTATTATGTAACTACAGGAATTGACGGTAAGTATTCTATAACTGATTTGCCATTTGTTCTTGGAACTATTCAAATTTACATTGAGGATAATTATTCTGAAGATAATTCTAATTATACTTATTCTACAAACACAATTCAAGAAGTATTATTGTATGGTTCTGATGCTATTAATGTTCCTGATATAGTAATGGATTTAAATATGTCAAATGTTGATTTTATTCATAATGGTGAGATATATTTACCCGGCAATGATTTAGTAATAGATTTTGCTAAAGTTATAAATCCTGATGATTTTTATATAGCAGTTATTGAGTATGGATATGACCAACAAAATGAGTACTATGAATCAAATATTCCTTTACAATCCGGTAGTTGGGAAAATTTTAGAACATATAGAGTTCAGCCAACTCTTGATTTGAAATCTAATACTGATTATAGATTAGTTATTAGAGGTTTTTATAATGAAAATAATACTTATTTTAGTAGAGTAGAAACCTTTACAACTCGAGTATTTCCTAATTAGTTTGATTAAATTGATTTAGCAGGGTGAATTTCATCCTGCTTTTTTTATATAAAAAAAGATGATATAGTTGTTTAATTAAATAAAAAAAAGTCTCAAGATATCTTGAGACTTATATATATGGCGGGAGAGACGAGGCTCGAACTCGCGGCCTTCTGCGTGACAGGCAGACGTTCTGACCAACTGAACTACTCCCCCGAATTTCACTCTATTAATTTCAATCAACTGACTTAATGCAATATTGCGAAAGGCTGTTTTTTTGTCAATATATTTTTTAAAAAAATACATAAATTATTTACTTGATATCCGGTAAATGTATATAATATAATAAATTAAAACATTCAAATTT
>JALNXV010000007.1 GCA_023230175.1 Candidatus Cloacimonadota bacterium | reverse complement strand
CTATTCTTACTGATTTACCGGTTAAAGGTAAAATCTCTTTAATAAGTTCTTGAGACATTTCCAGATGCTTCTCAGAATTGCTTTCAATCAGGGTAATAGCACGAGCGAGAATAGTCCTGTCTTTATTAAGAATCCCATCTTTATAGTCTTGAATTGTAAGGTTTTTTGCTTTAATTATTGTTTTATTAACTTGATTAATTTGAGCAATTTTACCGGGCATAACAGATGATGCATATTCATCGCCGGCATTTTTAGGAGTCCATTCAGGTTTGTAATTCTTATTATTCATTGTTTTCCTTTATGAGAAACAAGATATCTATAACTCATTTTACCATAAACCTTTTTTAAAGTTAAATTTACCTGTATCACTCAATATTTTTGAATTATTAAAATCATCAATAAGTTTATTAACGACACCATTTTGAGGATAGCTAAAAGATAAATCAAGTAAAAAGCGAGAGAAGCCTTTTGATAATAGT
This sequence comes from Candidatus Cloacimonadota bacterium, assembly GCA_023230175.1. Classification (GTDB taxonomy): domain Bacteria; phylum Cloacimonadota; class Cloacimonadia; order Cloacimonadales; family WRIO01; genus JALNXV01. The sequence continues at coordinate 26,489 of JALNXV010000007.1, read as the reverse complement.
TTATCCCTGTATTGAGTCCAAGAAACCGGGTTATGAGTAGTAATAATAGTAATTCCTTCTTTTATAAACTTTCGATATCTATTATTTTGGTCAGTTATTAAATCTTCCGGTTTAACATTTATTGGCATTCTGGAATAAAAGAGCTTTGGATAAAAATAGACGGGTACAATGCCATATCTATCATTCCCGGTTATCATATTATCGACATCATTTTCTAAGGGATAAATATATGAATCAATCTGTTCTTCTTGAATATATTTTATAGCGACGTCATTTAAAAGATAAACGTTTTCATTTGTCATAATCAAAGGATATTCGAGAGACTTTTCGTTATTAACAATATTATTAAAAAACATTTTTTGAGATAATTGACTTAAGCAAAATTTATTTATTCCTTTATACCTCAAGAGATTAATTTGATTTGCGTACCAATCAAGATTTGATTCTGCAATAAATAATGGTAGTTCCACAATAACTTTGTCTAAATTTTGCAAAATATAGTCAAACAATCCGTTAGTTTCTTCCCAAGCCTTTTTGGTAAAATTCAGCAAGACCCCGTCAAGGTCATCATAAGGTAAGACACTAAGCCAATCAGGTTGATCAACACGTAAATATATTTCTTGATTTTGAGAAACGATTGAAGGAAGTTTGATATCTTTTAAAATCTTATTCTTTTTACTGTCATTTGATTTATAAGAATATGTTTTATTAAAACTAAATTTGTATTTGAGCAAATCGGGATTACTAACTAAATATACTTCATCTCCGGGATTTAGAGTTTTATCTTTATTGTATTGAATATAGACAATTTGACCTTTTTTTGCAAAATCTATTTTGATTAGCTCATCCATATCATCAATTAAAAACAATTTTTTTAAATCAGTAATATGCGTATCTGTATCAACACCGGTAATGATTCTGAGCTTTGAATTGATGCTTAAATCATACTGTAAAACAAGCTGAAACCCATTATTATCTACAAAAGAAATCCTACCTAATAATTTACCGACAGTTGGCGTCTTAGTAAAGGTATCAGCAACTGATTGTCCCATAAAATAACTTGTTTTTTCGCGTGCTAAATCATTTTGTAGTATCTTTTTAGCCTCATCAATTTTCTTAGGATTATCAATTACCATTTTATATGCTTTAGCTGTATTATAAACATAATCAAGAGATTTTAGACGCCCTTCTATCTTCAACGAATGTATATTCATTTCCATTAATTTCGGGATAAAATCAATTAGCATTAAGTCTTTTAAACTAAAAAGATATTTCTGTTCATTGGATAGGTTAAAAAGTCTTCGACAAGGTTGTTTACACATCCCTCTATTGGCACTCATACCTCCAAGAAAGCTACTAAATAAACAATAACCGGAAAATGAATAACATAAAGCACCATGAACAAATATTTCTAATTGTGTTTCTGCATCTTTTTGTATTGAAACTAACTCATCAAGGCTCAATTCTCTTGCTAAAATTACTCTTTCAAAACCTTTTTTAGCACAATATTTTACATTATTTGAATGATGTACTCCAAGTTGAGTTGATGCATGGATTGGCAATTCAGGAAAATGTTTTTTTAATAAATAAAATAAGCCCCAATCTTGAATAATCAAAGCATCAGGTTTAATCTGTTCAAGTTTTAACAGGACATCAATAAGCTTTTTTATTTCATTATTTTTTACTAGAGTATTTAAAGTAACATAGACTTTTTTATTTATTTTATGAGCATAGTCAATCAAAGTAAAAAGTTCATTATAATTAAAATTCTTTGCTTTTTTTCTCGCATTAAAATCATCAAGACCGGCATAAACTGCATCAGCTCCACCTTCAAAAGCAGCAAGAGCCATTTCAGGATGACCGGCAGGAAGCAATAACTCTATCTTATTTTTTTTAGACATTATTTATCTCTATGATAAAAATTTTTAAAGATACTTAACCCGTCAATCACTCCTTCTGAAAATGCCTTTGTTGAAATAAATACCTGATTTTTAACTGTATGAAACTTACTTAAAGGAAAAACTAATTTATTTTCTGAACGTAAATAACTGATAAGTTTCTCAGAACTGTTACTTGGTAAAAAGGTTAAAAATGAATTCTTTGCTATATCTTTATCATTAAATGAATCCATAAAGCTTACGATTAATTTGTCTTCTGCTAATTTTTTCAAAGTAGCCCATTTAGAAAATCCAACAGGAACAATGTCAAGAGCCACACTTGACCAAGTGAGATAAAAACTTTCTCCAAAAGGATGTTTAGATACATCTTCACTAAGTAATTGATAAAACTCAAAGGGATTTTTACCACCCTCGTTATCATTCGTAAAGATGCTAATTGTACTCTCTCTTTTTGCAAAATACTTAACAAAACTATATCGCTTTGCTTGCAAATATTCTTTTAAATCATTAAGTTGAGATTGTATTTCATTATCAATATAATTTACTTGTTGTTTATCTTCAAAAACAATACAACCTGTTTCTAAAACACAACCTTTAATCTTATTTAATATAATCTCAGGTACATATTCTTTAACAAAAGAATAATCATTTCCTGTACAGATATAAAAATCTGCCATATCGACGAGTTCGTCCATTAGCTTTGCTAACTCTAATTGGTCATTTTTTAAAATTTTCCACTCATTATTAAGCAAAGTCCCATGTAAATCAATTGCTATTATCCATTTTTTCATATAAATTACAATTTTAAAATATCAAATAAATTGTCAATCAAAAAACTTAAGTCTGAATAATAATTATTTAATTATTACTAAAATGAGCTTAATTTTTAATAATCTTATAAAAAAACAAACTGTAACCTACAGGCAAGGAACAGGGGAGCTCCAAGATGCTTTTTTCCATCCTGGAGCTCCCCTGTTCCTTACCTGTAGGTTAATAGATTCATCTTATTACAAAATAACAAATAAGACTTTACAAAAATCCATATATTTATATATTTGACTTAGGAGTCTTTATGAAGTTAAAAGTAAATGGTAATATAAAACATTTTGATGAAGAAAAGCTCTCAATTTCAGAGCTTCTAAATAAATTAAATTATACGTTCCCAAAGATTATTGTTAAAATCAACAATGACATAATTTCAAAAAAAGACTACGATATAACAATCATTAAAGATAATGATATTGTATTATTAATTCATATGATTAGCGGTGGATAAAAGAAAAATATATAAATTATGGAGGAAGTAATGTTAAAAGTAAATGAATATTTTGACGGTAAAGTAAAATCAATTGCTTTAGAAAACAACGAAGGTAACTCAACTGTCGGAGTAATGATCTCCGGCGACTACGAATTTGGCACATCTAAGATTGAATATATGACTATTATTTCAGGTGCGTTAACAGTTTTATTACCCGGCAAAAATGACTGGGAAACCTACTCAAAAGGCGAAACATTTATAGTTCAAGCTAATCAAAAATTCAAGGTTAAAGTAAAAGAAACAACTGCATATATTTGCACATACAAGTAATAATTCGGAGGTAAAATGAAGTATTTAAAAACTTATCCTGATAGATGTATAGGTTGTCATACTTGCGAAGAAGTTTGTTCTGAACTTTTTTTTAAAGAAACAAATGCAGCAAAATCTTGTATTCGCATTATAGAGTTAAGCAAAGGTTTTGATATTACAATCTGTAATCAATGCGGAGAATGTGTAAAAATATGTCCAACTCAGGCAATCACAATCAATAATCTTGGTGTAGTAATGATTAACAAAAATCTTTGCATAGGCTGTTTAAATTGTGTAGCTGAATGCCCTACTAATGTAATGAGATATTATCATAATATGCAAACCCCATTTAAATGTATAGCTTGCGGTGCTTGTGTAGCCAAATGCCCTGTCAATGCTTTAGAAATAATTAAGGAGGCTTAAAATGACATTCGATATAGAAAAATTAAAAAGCAAACATAAGATACTTAAAGAACAAAAATATACCTTAGGACAAGTTGAAAAAGGGTACAATAAACGAACACTCTACATTAACATTTCCAACAATGAGATAAAAGAAAAGCCTGTTTCCGATGAAATGATAGATAAATTTACAGGTGGTAAAGGATTTGATTTAAGACTATTATGGGATGCTGTCAATGAAAACACTAAATGGAGTGACCCTGAAAATGAGATATGTATTTCTGTTGGTCCGGTTGGTGGCAATACTAACTATCCCGGTTCCGGAAAATCAATAGTAGTTTCACTTTCACCAATGACAAATATCCCCATTGACAGTAATGTTGGTGGACATTTTGGTCCATATTTAAAATTTTCAGGTTTTGATGCATTAGAAGTACAAGGTAAAGCTAAAAATGACGTTATTATATTCATTAATGGTGATGAAGGTAATATTCAGATATTTGAAGCCCCTGATGAAGCAATTGACAGCCATATATTAGCAGAACAACTTCACGAAATGTTTGCTAAAGACGAAAATGATAAACAACATATATCGGTAGTTTCTGCCGGAACAGCTGCTAATCACGCCTATATGGGAATGTTAAACTTCTCATTTTATGATAAAAGAAGAAAAGTTACCCGTTTAAAACAAGCTGGTCGTGGCGGTATAGGACATATTTTAAGAGATAAAAAAATCAAAGCTCTCATAGTTAAATATTCAGGCTTAAAAGCTGATAATAATCATCCTGTTGATTTAAAAAAACTTCAAGAAACCGGTCTCAAAGTACATAAAGAAGTCAAAGAACATGATGATGAACAATGCAGAATGAGACAAGTAGGTACTGCTCATTTAGTGGAGATTATGAATGATTATGACCTATTACCTGTAAAAAACTTTAAATTTGGTGCTGACGAAAACTCGGCAAAGGTTCATTCAAAAGTATGGACATCTATGTTTACACAAAACATGCCGGACGGTTGTTGGTTTGGATGCTCTCTTTCTTGCTGTAAAGCAATTGATAATTTCATCCCAAGAACAGGTCCTTATAAAGGTCAAAGTGTAACAGTTGACGGCCCTGAATATGAAACTGTCGGAGGATGTTCATCAAACATATATGTCTGGGAGCCAAAAGATGTAGCGGAAATTAATTTTTACTGTGATACTTACGGTATAGACACTATTTCATTTGGCACTACAATGGCATTTGTTATGGAATGTTGGGAAAATAAAATCATTACTCCTGAAATGACTAATGGTCTTGATCTTTCTTGGGGAAATGCAGATTCTGTCCTCGAAATATTACACCAAATGTCAAGAGGCGAAGGATTTGGGGTCAAGGTAGGAAAAGGTACCAGATGGTTAAAAAACTGGTTAGTGACAGAACATAAAGCAAATGCTCAATTCTTACAAGATATCGGTATGGAAGCTAAAGGACTAGAATATTCACAATATATGTCTAAAGAATCACTCGCACAACAAGGAGGATATACCCTTGCACTAAAAGGTCCTCAACACGATGAAGCATGGCTAATCTTTATGGATATGGTAAATAATGCTATCCCGACCTTTGAAGACAAAGCAGAAGCTTTACACTATTTCCCTATGTTCCGTACATGGTTTGGTTTACAAGGTTTATGTAAACTCCCTTGGAATGATATAGAACCTGCTAATAATGCCGAAACTGACGAACCGGCAAAAGTTCCTGAACACGTACAAAATTACCTTGACATATATGAAGCTGTTACAGGTAAAAAGATTGACAAATTCGGAATGGTTCTTCAATCAGAAAGGGTATATAATTTCCAAAAAATATTCAACTTACGTATGGGCGGAGGCAAAAGAATCGACGACATCCCTCCATACAGAGCTGTTGGTCCGGTTACTGAAGAAGAATACCTCTCCAGACAAGAAAGATATGATACACAAATTAAAGAACTTATGGATAAAGATCCAAGCAATATGAGTTTAAAAGAAAAAATGGATTTACATAGAAATTATAGAGTCAAAAGATATGAAACCTTAGTTGATTCTGTTTATAAAAGAAAAGGCTGGGATAAAAATGGTATCCCAACTGACGAACATCTCAAAAAAATCGGGATGGATCTACCTGAATTACTCGAAGTAGTAAAAAAATTTAGATAATTATAATCAAAATATTGGGAGCTGTCAAAAGCTCCCTTTGAGACTGTTGAATAATTTCAATGTTCTACAAGCTTCCAGTTTGTAGTTTCATAACATATTGAATACCTATCATTTAAGGTTTTTTGTGCAAGCAAAGATGCTTACACAACAACATTATTCAACAGCCTTCTTTTTTATTTTCTCAAGGCTGTTATTTAATATAAAATATTATTCTAAAGATACAAGCTTGCAAAAGCTTATTAATTAATATTCATACAATTCAGAAGTTACAGTACAAACAAAGATGCTCCCTCAACATAATTATTCTACATTTTTTGCTATACGAAACCCTATTTGTGGACTTCGTAATACAGGATATAAACCTTTTTGATTTCTAATAATTAAAAAATTTCTATGGTATAATCTCTTATATGACAAACTTGAATAAAACATTTTTTCAGCCTCACTATCATAAGAAAAATATGCGTTATTGATATTGCCATAATGATCATAGCGCCATTCCAAAACATTCCCCAAGAAATCATAAAGATTAAATTTATCAGCTTTCTTAATGCCAACAGGATGAGTCCTATTGCCGGAATTTGTTTCAATCCAAGCATAAGCTTCAATTTTCTCATAATAGTCATCTGATTTATCAAATTTACCAAAAAATTCATTATATAAATATTGCCATTCTTTATCATATAACAATCTGTAACCATTTGCTAAAGTATCAGCTTTAATCTGAGACCATATTAATAATCTATGTGTTGGTATTATACCCCAGTCATCAGGGTTTTTCATATCTTTTAAACTATAAACAGGTTCAAGATTTTCTATAATACTAAGCCTATTGCAATATACAAGACATTCATACCAACTTACTCTTTCTACAGGTAAATCTTCACCCTTAAACAACGATGAATTGTTGTCCATAACTCTTTTATATTGAGATTGGGTAACCAAATATTTAGAAACATAAAAATTAGTTAATTTTGAAGATTTCTTTGGTTTTATCTTTACAAAAACATCCGGATAAAGCGTAAATACTGCATTCAGTATTAAAATAAATAAAAGAAATTTCTTCATATTTAAACATTTATTACTATTATAATTTGGTTTATCATTCAACAAAGAACTTATTTAGAGTTAATTTCTTACGAGGAGATAAATAATTTTCACTTTCTTCTCTGATTATCTCTTTAATTCTTTTTTCAGATATTTTTAGTCGTTTCCCGATTTCAAATAACTTTACTTTTTCAGTTTCTTCAAGCCTTCCATCAGAGATAACTAATTTCATTAATAATTGAAACAATACATATTTATCATCATCATCGTTTTGTTTTGCGTAATACTCACAAATTCTCTTAGTTCTAAGTTCCATTTCTTGAAAATCATTGAATTCAAGATATATTTCCGGTTGAGATGTAAATCTGGATAAATATTCATATAATAATTCCCATTCCTGGGCATTCATATTACCATCAGCATAAGCTATATAGCTACCAACAGCAGCAATAAATTCAACAGCTTTTTTCTCGTCATCATCCTTAGGATGGTACTCAATAAGAGAAATAATATCAGTTAATTCTTTATGTAATTTTTTAACAGTCATCGCCTTAGCTTTACTTTCAGGATATAACTTTGACGAAGAAAAGAGTTCCAAACATTTTAATCTCAAAAGATGACCTGGATGACTTGAATAAAAATCACCCAAAGATAAATCCTTGATTTTTTCTAATTGATTTAAATACTCTTGAATATTAAAATTTAAATGCTTTTCTGACAACCCTGAGGCAAATTTAAAAAATACCTTACCAATAGTTTCAAGATTAGGTTGAACAAGAAATCCAATCCTATCTGCCGATATCTCAGCATACTGACTCCATCGTGTAAAAATATTTGTAATATGTGCAGGAATCTGCCCCTCTTCCCTATTAGAAAGTAAACTATTCACTACATATAATTGACTATGCTTAAAAATTAGATGTCCTATCTCATGGCCAATCACAAAGGATAATTCTTCATCTGACAATAACTGCACTAAGGCAGAAGTCAAACATATCATATGAGGAACATATCCAAATCCATTAATTGAAAATGCATTAACATCGATTGACGAGATAATATAAAAATCAATATCTTCCTTAAATTCCAAAATATCCTTTGCTTGACTACATATTTCATACAAACGAGGAGCAATAATCTTATTTAATTTTACAGAATCAGATAATAACTGATTTACTATTTGCTTTAATTCATCTTTATTTTCAAAAATATCATAATAATTCTTAATTGCAAAATCTTCTTCTAAAATCTTTACCAAAACTGTTTCAGACTGAAACCGTAATTTATTAAAATCTATTTTTTTCATTATCCCTCTTTTTTAAAAACTAATTTGCCTGCATAACTTATCGTTACGTAGGCAAATCTGAGTAATTTTATATTATCTTAAAAAGATAATTAACAATATAATAATTATTGAAAGTATCAAATTAATTGATTTTGAAAACAAAATTTGTTTATTTAAATTCTCAATCTCATGTCTACATTCATTTATTTTTGTTTCGAGTTTAACTATCAAATGCTCTATCGTATCAATCTTTTCCTTAGTTTGATCATAGTTTTTTACTTTAAAATCATGTTTCTTAGTTTCAAAAAAACTTTTTGATACAGCAGCAATAAGTGGCAAATACTTAACAAATGATAAATTCATAGATCCTCCCAATCTCTAAAACTTGTAACCTAAAGCAAAATGGTGAGTCATATCAAGTACTGAATGAGTACTTAAAGCATAATCTAACATCATACCTTTAATCTTAAAACTTGCACCAAAAGAATAACTTGCCGGATTATTTCTAATTCCGGCTCTAATACACATTAATGGATGTATTTCTACTTCAACACCTGTTCTAAGTTCAGTATCTCCTTCAAAATTTTTCTTTAAATCAATTGCTGTAATTACACCTTGATAAGGTATATAAGATATACCTAAAGCAAGTTGTTGAGGTATTTCATATCTATGTTCATCTCCCATAGTAGGCTTATTAATATTCTTCAACATAAAACCAAGCCTTGTTCTTTGATGAAGTACAGCTATAACTCCGGCATTAACGCCTAAATTAATTTGTTCACCTAATTCGTGATAACTTAAAGAATAAAGATTTGCTGAATACCCAAAACTAATTTCTGAATGGATGTCTTTATTTAAATAAAATGAATGACCTAATGAAAAGGTTTTTTCTGTCATTAGATTAACATCATAATATTCTACATTATGAGATAAAACACCAAAACCAAAACTACCAAACTTACTTGTAGCAAAGGTTCCGGAAGCAGTAGTAATTTCAGAGAAATCATTTCCAAAAAGCTTATAATATCCGGCTCCTACTTGAGAACCGGCATACTTAATGCCTGCCGGATTATAAAATATGGCAGAATAATCATCACTAAATGAGGTTACTGCACCACTCATACCTCTTGCTCTTGAGGAAGGCTCATAATCATTAAACATTGCAAAACAAGAAACTGTCACAAGACTGATTATTGTAAGTAGTAAAATTCTATTTTTCATTGTCCCTCCCTTACTTCAATTTAGTGCCAATAACAATAGGGGCTTTGTTAGATTTTTTCTTGCCATTTTCTCGGTCTTGCACCTCCAAATGACAAATATATAAACCCGGTTCAACAAGTCTATAATCTTTATCTCTACCATTCCAATAGTAAAAATTGATACCTTCAGGAGTATCAACTATCTTGTTTACAGGAGTTACCATTAATTTACCTTCTGAATTATATATTCTAACAATAACCTTATCTCCGGTTTTAGCAAAATAACCAATTTCAACCTTGTTACCTGAATATATATCTGTTACTTTAGGAGGAACCCTCAACATTGCCCTCATATCTAAAACAGGATAAACAAAACGTATTTCATTACCTTCTTCATCAAGATTTTGCATAGCTGTCAATAAAGAATCATCCTGAGCCCAAATAGAAACATAAACCATTGTACCTGATTTTTGTCCCGGTATTAAACCCTCAAATTCATAAATATTATAAGTTTGTGTGCTATCTACAAACACTTCATCCATATCAATCTCAAAAAGTTCTTGATGATAATCAAGAGAATAGAAAATCTTTGCTTGACTAATTTCTCCATCTGTATCATATATTTTAGACCTAACAATAAGAGTATCATTTACATCAGGTGAATTCATAAATCTAATATTCTCAATGACAGGTCTTCTTTTTATTACATCAACTTTACTTACAGGTCCAATTAAAACTTTAGTTGTGTCATAATATACTGTCAATCTAACTAAATACTCACCCTCGTCATCACAAATCTCATTAAAAGCAGGTAATGTATATTCATAAAAGAAATCTTCTGTTGCTACAATAGACATTTTTGCCTTTCTCTCAGGCAAAAAATCTTCTTCATAATTTGTTCTATATTCAATATAGACTGAATCAGTTTTACTATTATAATCAATAATATTTGCCTTTACCAAAATTTCTTCGTCTATAAATGCCTTAGTTGGAGTAAAACTTACTTCTTCTATTTGAGGAACATCTAATAAGATATCAAAATCTCTTTGATCTCCAACTATCAACTGACTACGTGAATTATAAACAGACACGACTCCATAAACATCTAAAGGGATATTAGTCTTTAAATTAGCAACATTAATACCGGTCGTATCCCATACTCTTACTAAAAGAGATGAACCTGTTTCATCTTTAATTGTAATATTCGTTCCACCTCCGGCATAGCTTGGCATTTCAGCGATTGTTCCACTTACTTTTACATAAGTTGATTCCCATCTTTGAAAATCTGCTGCCTCTCCCATTGTCATTTCAATATAAGGCATTTCTGCTATTTCTAAAACTTCGTAAGTAATATCAGAAATTTGCTTAACTCCATTATATTCTCCGATTGTGCCTGTCATTAAAACTTTATTTCCACGGGCTAAACTCTCAATATGAGGAGAAGCACTCGGCATAAAGACTTGAATCCCTTTTTCTGATTCATCTTGAATATATGCTGTCAATATATCTGTTCTTATCGTCCCTGCACCAATAGTCATAACACCTTCAATTATGACTGACTGATTATTATAATCAGCAAAATTTTCATAGATGTCCATTATAGGAGTAACGATAGGTCTTTCTAAAACATTAATTGTTCTTAGATTACTTTCAGAATTATTGTCGGCATTATCCTCAGCAAAAATTTTATATTGATAATCACCTAATTGATTAGTATGTGATTGATAAGCAGGCATAACACCTGTATAAATCTGATTAGTTTCGTCAGCTAATGTCATTAAAGATTCACTAAATTCTGACTGAAAATCAGCTTTATACATTATTTTAACATCATTAATCGTACCATCTAAATCAACAACCTTAGCAGAAATTGTAATCTCTTGATCTTGATACGGTTCTACGGGAGTATGGCTAACTTCAGTTATTATGGGTTTAGTTAATGTTAACCCTACATCTTCTTGATATCCGGGATAAATAAGTGTTTGATCCTGTAAAAATTTAACTATGCCATATACTGAAACTTGTTCACCAATATCTGAATCTTCAATAATAATTCCTGTACTATTTGCAATTTGAATATATACTTCATTTTCCTGAGAATCACTTAAAATTAAACGATTCCCCCCAAATTGAGAAATATCTAAAATACCGCTTACTTTAACAAAACTGCATTGCCATTGATTATAGTCTAATGACTGTAAAATTGTGAGCTCAGTATAAGGTCTTTCCACATTACTCTCAATAACAGTAAAAGAACTAAAATCAGATAAGACAACATAACCAGCACTATTTTTTGATATTGTACCTGTAATATTCAACTTATTTCCTTTAACAATATTGTTTTCATATTCAGCAGTAGAAATATCGTTTAATCTTATTCCCTTTCCGGAATCATCTTGCAAATATGATTCTGAACCGGCAGTAGCAAAACGATATAATCCGACAGTTACAATACCTTCAACAGTCACAACTTGATTATCAAAATTATCAAAATTTTCTTGAATAGTTGCTATCGAGGTGACAGTAGCATAGATAACAGATATTGAAAGTAAACTAATCAACAAAAAAACTATAAATCGTATTTTCATTTATCCTCCGATTCAATTCTTTTTTCAATAAATAAAAGATTTACAAATAATAAGATAACAGCTACAACGATAGCACTATCAGCTATGTTAAATACCGGCCATCTTTCCATTAAAAAATCCGGGAAATCCCAATCAATAAAATCAATTACATAACCAAAACGTATCCTATCTATCAGATTACCAATAGCTCCGCCAATAATTAATGAATATGCTATTGCTTCAAGCTTAGATTTTGTCTTTATCAACAAATAAAAAACAACTGTGGTTAAAACAATTGTAATTATACTAAATATAATTCTATTAAAAGAATCTCCTCCAAATTTCAAACTGAAAGCTGCTCCTGTATTATGAACATAAGTCAACCAGAAAAAATTTGTTGTAAGCTTAATAGAATCATACAAAGCCATAAAATGTTGAACGAAAAACTTTGTTAATTGGTCAAAAATAATTATAATTAACGTTATCCAAATATATTTATTTATTAATTGCTTAGGCATTAGTCTTTTTCTTTTCTTCTTTAGTCTTGCATTCTATACAAAAACGAGCATAAGGTATTATCTTTAATCGACTTTCTTGTATATATTTACCACATATTTCACAGATACCGTAAGACTTATCATATATTCTTTTGATTGCTGCATTTAGAAGTTTAATTTTATTATATTCTGTATCGATTAAATAAGCTGTTGTTTCTTGTTCTTGAGTATCTGAGCCTTGATCGGCTTGATGGTAAGCATAGCCTGACAAATCGCCGGAACTGTCTTTGCTACCTTTATTATAAGTTTCTGAAAGTTTTTTTATTAAATTTTGAGAATTATCTCTTTCTTTAATTAATACTTCCTCATATTTTTTTAATTGACTGGCAGTTAAATTCTTCACTGACATGGAGAATACCTCTTTTTTTATATTTTTTCTATTATAAGATTAAATAATTTTAATAAATCTCTACTTGCTTTATCAGCGTTATCTCTTATTTCCTCTTGAGTATGAGCTTTTGTATGAAAGATATTACTTAAATTTGTAACAACAGAAACGGCAAAAACTTTTAATCCACAATGAACAGCTGTAATTACTTCCGGGACTGTTGACATACCTACCAAATCAGCACCCCAATTTTTAATCATCAAGCATTCTGCTTTTGTTTCCAAAGAAGGACCTGTTACAGCACAATAAACACCCTTTTTCAGAGAAATAGAATTTTCTTCAGCTAACATAAAAGCTAAGTCTGTCAATTGTTTTGAATAAGGCTCGTGCATACTCGGAAATCTCATCCCAAACATCTCTTCGTTTTCACCTATTAAAGGATTGGGCATCATATTAATATGATTATCAATTACAACTAATTGTCCGGGTTTAAGGTCTTCATTTAATGAACCTGCAGCATTAGTTACAAATAGATAATCCACGCCGAATAATTTTGCTATTCTTACCGGGAAAACTACTTGATTCATCACATAGCCTTCATAATAATGATACCTACCTTTAAAAACAATAACAGGTTTTTTATTAATATAACCTGCTACCAATTTCCCTTGATGTGAGGGAGCTGTACTTTTAACGAATCCGGGTATCTTTTCGTAGGGTATTTCGATTTTATCTTCTATATTATCAGCCAGAGCATTAAGTCCGGTTCCCAGAATAATTGCACAAATAGGTTTAAAAGGGATTTGTTTTTTTAAATATTCAATTGTTTTGAGGTACATTTTTTTCTTTACTTTCTACAGTAATCTTTTTAGCTTCTTCAAACTCTTTATCAAGATCAGCCTCTTTTTGTCTTGTAAATAAAGGATCTTGTTCAAGTCTTTCAAGTACTGTTTTTAGTTGAGCGTGAGCAGAGCTTAAAAATTGTCTTCTACTTTCTTTAAGATTAACATATTCGTGATTGAGTACATTTAAATAATGTTTAGTATCGTCAATTGCTTTTTTTGCGGCGAGTTCAGCTTCTTTAATAATATTATCAGCTTCTTTTTGAGCAGTTTTGATAATTTCATTTCTGGTATTTTCAGCTTGAAGCATTGTTTTAGCTATTAACTCTTCTCTTTTTTGTATTTGTTCGAGGGCTAATTGAGTTTGAGTTCTATCTTCATATACATTTAGTTGGTCAGTATCACCGGCGTTCATTCTTTGAGCATAAAGATCTTCAAACTGTATAGACAGCATCTCAAGATATTCTTTAACCTCTGATTTTTTATAACCAAACATATTTGAAGCAAATTCTTTATGCCTGATATCTGCAGAAGAAATCTCTATTTTATCATTCATAAGCCCTCCTAATAGATTGTTGGTGTGCTAAATAAAAATCGCAATAAAATTGTCCTAACGATATGTATTATAAATATTAATAAAATTGGAGATAAGTCTATCCCTCCTAAGTTTGGCATTATTCTCCTAATGGGGTCCAAAACCGGTTCAGTTATCTGTATCAATAATCTGTATAAGGGATTATAAGGACTGGGCGAAAACCATGAAATTACTGCCCTAATAATAATGATAACTGTATAAATCTCCAATAAATTATCTAAAAGTCTATATAACATCAGTCCACCTTATGCCTTTTTTGTTTACAATATTTTTAGTCATTTTCTAAAAATCAAGATATATGTCAATTAAATTTATCTTGAATTTAAAAAATTATCAGAAAATACACATTATACCTCTAATGATATTAATAATTTGAAATTACCAATATAATCTTTGACAAATTAAGCAGAAATAGAGTCCACAACCACAGAATCAATAAAAGTATTAAAATCTATCTTATCAAATAAATTATCAAATGTTGGATAGCCTTCTAAAATGAGACCCATACGTCTTGAATTATTCCATTCTTTTATCCAAGAAAGTGCTTTATTGTAGCTACTTGCCGCATTCCAAAGTATATATCCTTTTGAATCAGTATCATAAGCTGATTTAATTTGGTCATACATATACTCACGATTATAATTGACTCTCCAACCAAAAGCCTGTAAATAAGGAATAACGGCACAATTTTTATCCATTTTTTTGATAGTTTTTTCAATACCTGCTTTTATAATAGGGTATGGTTTATTAATAAAATCATTAGCGTGAAAGATAAACCCGTCTGAAAAATGAGATGAGTATATCATAGGATGTAAATGATGTAAGTGAGGACTCATATATGCGATATCTTGACCTGTATTTTTAATATCAATACTTCTTTGCCAAGCAACAATAGCAAATATATCTGCTGAAATTCTCACATTATGACGGTCACATACTTTCCTAACCTCTTTGACATAATCTCTAATGACATCTCTTTTTTCTCTTTTTACGTAGGTACTATCTGATTTTAAAAAATATTCATCCTCAAGTTCATAGTAAAAAACCGCATTAGATATTTTGCCTTCGGTAGGAAACCTAACATAATCCATTTGAATTTCATCAACATTACTATTAGCAATTATATCAATTAAATGCAATAAATCAGCCTGAACTAATGGATGTGAAGGATCAAGCCATGCTGGATTTGCATCTTTTTTTTCTTGCCAATACCCGCCCTCTTTGAGTTGCGGTCTTAAATAAGGATATTCTTTTGCTGTATTTATATTATAAAATTGAACCATCCTTGCAACTGCATAAAAACCATAAGAATGAATCTTTTCTACTACTTTATTGATATTCAAAAAGGAATCAGATGAAATATATTTTATTTGTGGATAATCCTTTAATGAAATATTTACATCGCCTTGCATCTCTTTTACATCAAAAATAATAGTATTTATTCCTGATTTTTTTGCATTAACAAGCAGACTGTCAAAAGTTGACCTATTTGTAGCATAAGCTGTTACATATAAACCTTGCATAAAGGGCGGTGGTGTTTTTCTTTTAATATTATTTGGTTGAGTTATATATTCGTTATTAATTTTGATATATTCAAAATTAATCTTTTTTACTTCTTCTTTCGGTTCAGAAAGAGGCTCAAGCTCTACTTCGACAATTACACTTGAATCAGGTAAGACATCAGTCTCAATTTCTTTAGTATTTTGATGTTTACAAGCAATTGAACATAATATCAAAATTACTATTAATAAAAATTTTAAACACTTATATTTCATAAATTATTTATCCTTAATCGTTATTAACTTCATAAATAAACCCTTATCTTTATTGTCAAGCAAAAAAGAAAAAGAAAAAATAATTTTTAATAACTAAAATCTCAAAAAACAGTATAAATATTTAATTGATAATATTTATCTGATATAAGTTTGCTCGCAAGCAGTTTTTTTAAGCTTATTTTTAATATTAAACCAATTAAAATTTTGAGGATAACTTTTAAAAATAGATACTTTATCAACGCTTTTTTCAGGTTTAAATTCTTGAATAACCCATTTTTTTACAGGATCAATTTCTTGTGAGATAGTAACTAAATCATTCTCGTTAAGCAATCCTGCCACATAAGTTGTTCTAAATTCATAATCAATACCGGACTGTTTAATTATTTGAATAGACTCTTTAATCAAAGTAACATTGACTGCTGTATTTGTTAATAATGAATATTTATGTAATGGAGCTTTGACATCCATAGCAACATAATCAACAAGCTTATTAGCTACAATTTCATTTAAAACCTTAGGATTATAACCATTTGTATCAAGTTTAATCAAAAAAGGTAATTTCCTGAGTTTATATAAAAATGGAATTAATTTCTTTTGTATAGTTGGTTCACCGCCTGTAATTGTCACAGCATCTAAAAGATTTATCCTCTGATTTAAAAACTCAAAAATTGTCTTTTCAGAAATCAAACTTTCTTTTGATTGATTTAATAACGAACCATTGTGACACCAAGGACAAGCAAAGTTACAACCTTGCGTAAAAATTATACAAGTAACCTTTCCCGGATAATCAATTAAAGAACTTTTTTGCAAACCACCTATAACCATAATTCCAACCTTTAGTAAATTACTATATTTCAATATATTATATAAATAATAATGAAATTTTAAAAATCAATATTATTCATATAAATGACTAATAAATAATCAACTGTCTATTGTCAATAAGTTTTTTTTAAAATATTCTTATATTGCCGTAATTTAATCTATAAAGCATACTAATATATTGGATTATAAATAAATATTTTTTTTCAAAAAAAATTATGCGGTCAATGTTTTACTCCTAAAAAAAAGAACTAAAATACAAGGGACCTCCAAGATGGTTTAAAGCATCCTGGAGGTCCCTTGTTATTTACCTAAAAAATCAATGATTCATTTTTTAATTTTACCTCAGGTTAAATCATTGAAAAATCAATATTTATCTATGATACCTACTTTTTCATAAACTTCTTGCATTGTTTGTTGAGCGATTTCATTAGCTTTTTTATTGCCTTCATTTAGAATATCCATAACATAATCAGGGGTATTCATCAATTCATTATATTTTGTTCTGATGGGTTCAAGTTCTTCATTTATATTTTTAGTTAATAATTTTTTACATTGGATACAACCAATTTCTGCTTTAGTACAACCATTAATAACATAGTCTAAATCATCTTTACCTGAGAATAATTGGTGTAAGCTAAAGATATTACATTTTTCAGGAGTTCCCGGGTCCGACTTTTTAATTCTAGCCGGGTCAGTAACAGCTTTAGAAATCTTACTCCAGTGGCTATTATAATCTTCATAAAGATAAAGGCAATTATCAAGAGATTTTCCCATTTTTGCCGAACCATCAAGACCTTTAACTCTTGCTCCTTTACCAACGATTCCTTTAATTTCAGGAAAGGTTTCTCCAAAACGAGAATTAAACCTTCGCAAAATTTCTCTTGCAAGCTCTATATGAGGCAATTGATCTTCTCCGACAGGTACGGCTTCAGCTTTATACAAAATAATATCAGCCGTCATTAAGACAGCATAATCAAGCAAGCCGGTGTTAATATTTTCAGCTTGTTGTTGAGTTTTTTCTTTAAACGTGGGCACTCTTTCTAACCAGCTCAAGGGAGTAACACAGTTGAGAATCCAACATAATTCAGTATGATATTTCACAGAAGACTGAACCATTAACACAGATTTGTTTGGGTCAAGTCCACAAGCAAGATAATTGCAAGCAGCTTTGAATACATTTTTCCTTAAATCTTCAGGGTTATATTCAGTAGTCATAGCGTGTAAATCAACAATACTATAGATACAATCATAATCATTTTGAAGAGAAATCCAATTTTTTATAGCTCCGAGATAGTTTCCTAAATGTAAATCTCCGGTTGGTTTAATCCCACTAAATATTCTTTTTTTCATCTTGTAACTCCGTATTCTTAATTAATTGCAATTATTTTTTATAAAGATTTTTTGGCAAGTTAATTATCAAATATTGACCAAATAATAAACAAGATAACTCTCGATAAAAGAGACTTTTTCAATAAAAAAGATAAATTTTCTTGACTAAAAAAACCCATTATATAATGTGCTTCATTATGGAAAAAATATTAATACATTCGTGTTGTGCACCTTGTTTTATCGCTCCTTACTATAATTTGAAGGAGAGATTTGAAATAACAGGATTTTGGTTTAATCACAATATACATCCGATTCAAGAATATTATCGTCGTCGTGACACCTTTAGAGAATTCACCAATAATGAAGGCATTAGACTTATAGAAAAAGATGAATATGGTCTAAAAACATTTTTACAAAATGTTGTTTTCAGAGAAGACAGCAGGTGTTATCAATGCTATTATGAAAGATTAAATTATACAGCTATCATTGCCAAAAAAGGCAAGTTTGATTATTTTACTTCAAGCCTGTTATACTCAAAGTTTCAAAAGCACAATTTAATAATAGAAATAGCAGAAAGCGTAGCAAAAAAACATTCAGTTAAATTTTATTACCAAGACTTTCGTGAGCTATGGAAACAAGGGATAGAACTCTCAAAAGAACACAATATGTATAGGCAACAATATTGTGGATGCATTTACAGCGAAATGGACAGATTCGCCGAGAAAAAGGTATTAACCCAATAATGCTGAAACAATACGCTAATATTATCATCATCTTAGGAATTATCTTAATCTTGGTAGGAATCTTATTAAAATTTACAAACTTACTAAATTATTTCGGTAAACTACCGGGTGACATCTATATCAAAAAAGAGAATTTTTCACTTTATGTACCGATAACCACTATGGTTGTAATTAGTATAATCCTATCTATTTTATTAAAAATTTTCGGTAAAAGGTAAAATATGTCAAAATATAGAGAATTTGATTTTAATAATCTCAAAAAATATTCTGTTGGAAACAGACAAAGCAAAGTCAATATTGATGAATTTTCAAAAGTTAAGGATGTAACTCTATCAAATTTTATTGATTGCATCCCTAATATTTTAAAAGGCAAAGATTTAAAAGAATTTATCAATAGAACTTTTCAAGCTTATAAATCAATAAAACCGGTTATCTTAGGCATAGGCGGTCATGTAATCAAAACAGGTATGGCACCCCTCATAATAGAAATGATGAAATTAGGCATTATTAAAGGAATCTGTTGTAATGGTTCAGTCGTTATTCATGATTTTGAAATATCTTGTTTTGGTCAAACATCTGAAGATGTCACTCAAGCCTTAGAAGATGGTTCTTTTGGTATGGCAACAGATACTTGCGACACAATCAATAAAATAATTAGTGATGGGGCTAAACAAGAGCTTGGCTATGGTGAAGCAATCGGAAAATATTTAAGCGAGACAAATATTCTCCATCCGGAATTATCTTTACTAAGAAATGCTTATGAGTTAAATGTACCTGTGACCGTTCATATTGCAATTGGCACAGATATAGTTCATCAACACGAAACAGCTGACGGTCAAGCTATTGGAGAATGTTCACTCAGAGATTTTCATATTTTCACAAATCTTGTTTCACAACTCGGCGATGGAGGAGTTTTTATCAGTTTTGGTTCTGCCGTAATAATACCGGAAGTATTTCTGAAAGCTTTAACCGTATGCCGAAATAAAGGTTTTAAAGTTAAAAACTTTACTACAGCTGTTTTTGATATGATTCAACACTATAGACCCGGAACCAATATATCTTATCGACCTGTAAGAACATCAGGTAAAGGCTATTACTTTGTCGGACACCACGAAATAATGATTCCATTGTTTCTGCTATCACTTCGAGAGAGGATATTAAGTGAACAATAAATTATTACTTTTTATAATACTATTTATGCTATCTTGTTTTATTACTACTTTATCAAGTCAAGAAAACGAAGAAAGTAAAGAAACCGATAAAATTGATTTTGAATTACCTAAAAATCCTAGTTTCGCAGGAGCAATGTCAATAATTATACCCGGTGCAGGACAATTTTATAATGAGAAATATCTTAAAGGAAGTCTCTTTATTTTAACTCAAGCCGGATTAACATCAGCAGTTATTCATTACAATAAAAAAACCAAAGAATACAGAAAAAAGGTTCACGCCCTTGATGAAATAGACTATGCTTTACAAAGGAAATATGAAGAATATTACGAAGAAAAACAATCATATATCTTTTGGTTAGGTGCCAGCATCTTTTTATCAGGTATTGATGCATTTGTTGATGCCCATTTATTTAATTATGAACTAAAGAAAAAAGAGATTAGATTAAAATTTGAAGATGAAAAACTACTACTATCAATAGGTTTTTAAATCTAAATTTCTCTTGATAAGCTTTTATTATAATTGACAAAAACATTTAAGATTTTTTATTGGAATAATCAATAAATTGAGGTTTTTTATGAAAAGAAAAGAATGGATAAATTTAACAATAATAATTCTACTAATTGCATTTAGTTATTATAGATACACAAATAGGACTTACAATTCAGTTCAAACACATATCTTAATGGATACTCAAGTAGAAATCTACGCTGAATCAAAAACTAAAAACATTGCTTCAATTATCGACCAAGCCTTTGATTTAATTAGAAGTTATGATAATAAATTTTCATACTACAATGAAAATAGTATGCTCAATAAAATCAATAATAAAGAAACCCAAACAATAGATGAAGATTTCTTTATTATGTTAAATTTTGCAGAAAAACTTTACCATAACTCCAACGGACTTTATGACATAAGTATCGCTAACTTAATTGATTTATGGGATTTTGAAAATGAAATAATACCTAGCAAATTAGAATTAGAAAAAGTTAAGCAAAAAATAGGCTTTGATAAAATTACTTTTTCACAAGATTCAATAAGCCTATCCAACGACGTAAAATTAAATCTCGGAAGTATCAGTAAAGGATTCATCATTGACAAAGCTATTGACTTTTTAAAAGCTAATAACGTCACTGAAGCATACATAAACGCCGGTGGTGATATAAGATTTTTTAGTTCAAACAATAAAAAATGGAACATCGGCATACAACACCCCAGAGATAAAAATAAGGTAATAGCAAGTATGAAGATTCCGGATATGGCTGTGGTAACTTCCGGTGATTATGAAAGATATTTCATCAAAGATAACATAAGATACAATCATATAATTAATCCCAAAACCGGTTACCCGGCTAACGAAAGTGTTTCTGTAACAATATTTTCAGATAATGCTACCCTTGCAGACGCACTCTCTACAACAGCTTTCCTAATGAACCCCTTTGACGCTATTGAACTGATAAAAGGCTTTCCGGGAACTGAAGCAATAATATACTTTTATGATGACAACAATGAACCCATTTCCTTAAAAACTCATGGGACTAAAAAATGGAATATCATATACAATGACCTATTGGAGTAAAAATTGATTAATAAAGACGTACAAAGTGAAAATGATAAAAGAAATATAACTATTGATAAAGTAGGTGTTAAAAATATTAAATACCCTATTATAGTTGAAGATAAAGAAAATAAACTACAACATACAATAGCTGATATTGACATATTCGTCGAACTTCCTCATCATCATCGAGGAACTCATATGAGTAGATTTTTAGAAGTATTACACAAATACAGAGATGAAACCCTAATTGATAATTTAGAAGCATTCCTACAAGATATTAATAAAGCATTAAACTCTAATAGTTCCTTTGTCAAATTAAGCTTTCCATATTTCTTAAAAAAAACAGCACCTGTAAGCCAATATAGTTCATTAATGGACTATGAATGTTTATTTGAAGCCTCCCTAAATAAAGAATTTAATTTAATGATAGGGGTAAAAGTACCTGTTACAAGTTTATGCCCGTGCTCAAAAGAAATCAGTCGTTACGGAGCTCATAATCAACGTTCATACGTAACGATAAAAGTATCATATAATAAATTTGTCTGGTTAGAAGAATTGATTAAATATGCCGAAGAATCAGCAAGCTGTGAAATATACTCACTTTTAAAACGACCGGATGAAAAATACGTTACCGAAAAAGCTTACGACCATCCTGTTTTCGTTGAAGATATTGTCAGAGATATAACCCTCAAACTTAATAATGACGACAGAATAGATTGGTTTAGCGTAGAATCTGAAAATATGGAATCTATTCATAATCATAGTGCTTATGCATTAATTGAAAGAGATAAACGAAAGAATAAAAATATAAATGAATAAAGATATATCACATTTTTTTTTAAATAATCAACTAAAAGTTATCTATGCTTATGACAATTCTAACCCGCTGGTAAGTTTACAATTATTCATTAAAACAGGTTCAATTTTTGAAAAGCCTGAAGAGTCAGGCTTTAGTCATTTTTTGGAACATTTAGTATTTAAGTCAACAAAAAATTATCCCAAAAATACTCTAATGGAAAAAGCATCCTTTTACGGAGGATCTATCAATGCCTATACTGAATATGAATCTACTTGCTTCTATATAAATCTACCTTCAGAGTTTTTAAGCCAAGGTATACAATTATTAGCAGAATTAGCTTTCAATGCTAATTTCTCCAAAGAAGACTTTATCGCTGAAAAAAAAGTTGTTATAGAAGAATTAAAACAATATCAAAACGACCCGGAAGATACTCTAGTTGAAAAAATTCCTACCCTCATAAATAAAAATAATCCTTATTGTAAAGTAATCATCGGAGATTTAGAAAATTTAAAACAATGCAAATGGGAAGATTTAAATAGATTTTATCAAGAAAAATACCAACCCCAAAATGCCTTTTTTTGTATCGCCGGTGACTTTGATAAAGAAAGACTTAAAACAATCTTAGAAAAAGAATTCATCCCTTGGAAATCTTCACTGCCAACAACCCCAAAATATGAATACTCTCCAAATTTTGACTATCCTATAAATTATGATTTCCAACATATAAAAAGCAAACTTAACCAAAATATTCTTACCTTTGTTATACCTGAGCTTTCAGATAATAATCCTGATTCCTACGCCCTATCTTTAATCGGAAAAGCTTTTGCAATCGGAAATAACTCTCGATTATACCAAAGATTATACACTAAAGAAAAACTCATAGACAGTATTAAAGTAAATTCTATCTCCGGCCTCTATGACGGACTAATGATTATCCTTATCTACCCTCGAAAAAATGCAGATATATATAAAATTACTGAAATATTTTTAGAAGAATATAAAAATTTAAGCCGTTTTGGACTTCGTCCGGATGAAATCGAAAACGTAAAACGAGAACTACTAAATTCCTCAGCTTACGTTTATGAATATATGGAAGTTCTGGCTCAAACCCTCGGAACAGAAGAAATATTAGGAGACTACAATAAATTCTTTGAATATGAAAATGAGATACTAAAAATAAACAGAAATGACATATCAGATAAATTAAACAAATATTATAATTTTCAAATGTTACATATTATCTCAACCGGCAAATTTGAAGTAGAAAAAGAAAAAATCTTCAAGCTTTATAACAATAGCATTCAAAAGAAAATAAATAATCATTCAAACGAAAAAACCTTCTATCATCAATTCCCTAACGGATTGAAAATATTATTAAAAAAAGTACCGGGAAAATCTATCTGTGGCATTTCATTGGCTCTGAGAGTATCACAATTAGATGAATCAGAAAATGAATTAGGACTAAACCAACTCACAAGTGGTTTACTATTATATGGCAATGAAAAACGAGATTATAGTAAATGTTTAGATTTTTGCACAACAAACGGAATTCAATTTGCTGTTTCTTGTGGCAAAGAAGTAACAAAACTAAGACTTAAATGCTTTTCAGATAACCTATTACCATCACTTGAATTTATCCACGACGTGCTCTATACTCCTATTTTCCCTTATGAACATATTAATAACCTCAAAAAAAGCTTTATCAGTAACATAAATAGAATCAAAGATTACCCGCAACATCAAGCTGTTATGCTCTGGAAAAAGATGATTTTCGGAAAATACAGTAACCTCCTCTCTAAAGATGGAACAACTAAAACCTTAAACTCTTTCAACAGAAAAAAGATTTTCAGCTGGTATAAAAATAAAATCCTCAATGCTCCCGCCACTCTTTGCATCGTCGGAGATATATCATTTGATGATGTAATATTATGCTGCGAAAGATTCTTTAATGATAAACAATTTTCTACAGATCTGCCTTATCGTTCAATCTACTTATCTCCTACTGAAAAATCAAAACAAGTTATCAATACACAATCTAACCAGTCAATAATAAACCTTGGCGGATTCTGTATGCCGGGAAAAGATATCCAATACCGAGGTGCAATGAACGTCTTATCACAGATAATCGGCGGTGATATCAACTCAAGAATGTTTAATCTCTTACGAGAAAAATACGGAATAGCTTATTCAGTAGAATTTGACTACGACCTCTTAGATGATATTGGTTATTTTGATATGTTCTCCATTGTCGATAAAACATTCGAAGAAGAAGCAATAAATCTGATGTATAGCATTCAACAAGATATAAAAGATAATGGAGTAACAAGCGAAGAATTACAAATTACGAAAAATTACATTCTCGGACAAAATAGAATGGATGAAGAAAGTGTACTCTCTCAAGCTCAAACATTATCAACCCTACTTGTTATGGGCTTTGACTATAATTTCTATCTTGATAGAGAAAATAGAATAAAAAATGTAACTAATCAATTAATACAATCCATAGCCAATGAATATTTTAATCCGGAAGATGAATATTTACATATACTTAGATAAGGAATAAATAATGTATTCAATAGGCATTGACAGCGGTTCAAGGATGACAAAATTTTGTCTTTTTGATATAAACAAAAAATCACTAATTGATTATAGCATCACCGAAACAAAACCTGTTTACGAAAAACAACTTAATGAAATCATTGAATTTCATTTACATAAAAATAAGATTCAAACCTGTCAAGTAACTTCAATAATCACTACAGGATACGGTCGTAAAAACTACTCTAAAGCAACTAAATTCTCTTCTGAAATTATCTGCCACGCAAAAGGTGTAAATTACTTTAATCCAAATATCAAAACAATCATTGATATCGGCGGGCAAGACTCAAAAGTAATCAAGGTAAATAATGGGAAAGTCATTGACTTCATTATGAACGATAAATGTGCTGCCGGTACAGGCAGATTCTTAGAAAAAGTCGCAGAAATTTTTAGTCTTTCTGTTGATGATTTAGGGAAACTATCAATTTTATCCGAAAATAAAATCTCAATAAGTAGCACCTGCGTTGTCTTTGCTGAATCTGAAATAATAGGCTTAATCAGTCAAGGAATTCAAAAAGAAGATATTATCTCTGCCGTCCATAAATCTATCATTCATAGAGTATTATCAATGGCAAATAATCTTTATATTGATTTACCGATCGCCTTTGTAGGCGGCGTAGCTAATAATATTGGAATTATTAAAATATTAAATACATACTTAAAAACAGAATATTTACAAAATAATTTAACCAATGACCATAATAATCTACAAGTCTTTATTCCTGATATTCCTGATATTACAGGAGCTTTAGGAGCAGCCTTATCATTTCTAAAATAAGGAAAACTATGTTTAAAATTGATTATCATATACATGGGAAATATAGCAGTGACAGCATACTTAATTATCAAGAATTATGCAAAAAAGCTATCGCTAATAATTATAAATATATCGCATTTACAGAACACTTTGACTTAATTGACTCTGAAATTGCTGATTACGGGCTACTTCCATTAAGAAAATATTTCCAAACTATTGATAAACTTAGAGAAGAATTCTCGGAACTATACATTATCAGGGGAATAGAATTAGGAGAACCTCATAGAGTAAAAGATTTTGCCAGTAAATTGTTTAAGGATTTCAAACCGGACTACATTATTGGTTCACTTCATGTTACCCGATCAGGGAAAAATGTATCTTTAACTATTAAAGACAATTTTACTCAATCTGATGTAAAAGAATATTATGAAGAAAATCTTGAAATGGTTAAAACAGCTAA
>JALNXV010000198.1 GCA_023230175.1 Candidatus Cloacimonadota bacterium | reverse complement strand
CCTTTTATAGGAACTCTTACAACTGATAATGAATTTATTACAATAAACCAATCTCAAAGTCAATGGGTGGCAATACCTAATGGTGAGAATGTTATATCGGCAGAGATATTTGAAATATCAGTTTCTGATTTTTGCCCGATTGAGACGATAGCTGAGATGAAATTAAGTTTTACAGCTGATGCCGGTACAGGTATGTCGTTAGAGCAAGAACTTACCTTTGAAATTCCTGTAACAGGTAATAAAGACGGGTGGCCTTTCCAATCAGAGTTAGGCCTGATATCATCATCTGTTGTTTTTGATATTAATCAGGATGATGAAAAGGACATAATTTTTATTGATGCTTTAAATCGCTTGTATGCAGTTAATAGCGATAAAGAAGCATTATCCGGATTTCCTGTACAGATTCCCTCAACAATTAATAATCCAATCACTGTCAGTAAAGCAGGAGAAAACTATAATATAATATTAGCAGGACATAGTAAGATTTATGCTGTTAGTTCTCAAGGTGAGATAGTTCATCAATTTATATTAAATGCTAATACTTTAAGTTCGGCTGTTTCTTATGATGTTACTGATACCGGGTATGATTGTATTGCGATTGGTGATGTGGCGGGTAATCTGTTTCTTTTTGATAATGAATTAAATTTAATAGATAATTATCCTATAAATATTGGTTCTTCAATAATATCTCAACCTGTGTTTGTAGATTTTAATAATGATAATCAGATAGATATAGTAGTTAATTCTAACAATAAAAAGGTAAATATTTTTACAGCTGAGACAGGAGAGGAACATTCTATCAGCCCTGTTTTTACCGGTGTTAATATTGTTTCGGGAATAGTAGCCGCAAATAATAATGAAAGTACTTATTTATTATTAGCCGGTGGAATGGGTGATAATAATTTAAAAGTTATAAGTCATAATGGTGTTGTAACTGCAGAATATGTTTTAAGTAATGCAATATCGACATTTCCGATTATAGCAGATATGGATAATGATGATAATTTAGAGATAGTATGTGCTACAAATAACGGCTATTTATACATATTTGATTTAGAATTAAACTTGAGAGATGGATTCCCGGTTGATTTGTCCGGCTTGGTGACTCAGTCTCCTATCTTAGTGGATTTTAATAATGACAGTTGTTTTGAAGTCTTAGTGCCGATTAATAATGGGACTTTGCATAATATTGCTTTAGATGGTCAAGAATTATCCGGATTCCCATATACCTTTGATCATATTTGGCATTCAACGCCTGTTTTATCTGATATTCAATCAAATAATTCTACTAATATCTTAATTTCAAATGCTTATAATTTATACTATTTGTCTTTACCATTTAGTTATAATGAAAGTCCATATCCTATGCAGTCATATAATGTAAACAGGAATGCGGTATATAGTTCTAATTTCACTCCAACTCAAGATGATGCAATGCTTTTGGTTAATAAAAATCATTTGTTAGGGAATTATCCAAATCCGTTTAATCCAAGTACCTCAATATATTTTTCAGCTGAAAAAACCGGAATATATACGATAAATATTTATAATATTAAAGGGCAAAAGGTGAATTCATTAACAAAAGCAGTTAGTTCAGCAGGAGAATATAATATTGTTTGGAACGGGCAAGATTTTGAAAATAAGGCTGTTAGTTCAGGTATATATTTTTATAAATTAGCAAATGCTAAAAATGATAAAATTAAAAAGATGATATTGATAAAATAAGAAACGCTAATAAATGAAAAGGCTGAACAGTGATGTTCAGCCTTTTTTAGTTTAAAACAGTTTTTTCTTTATCGGGATAGATGATATAAAGCTTGTTATTTTTGATGAGCAAACCTTGACTGTTTTCGTAGTGATTGACGTCAACTCCGATTAACTTTTGTTGGTATGAGTATGAGATATTATCAACAACTGTATGTCCGACAATAATTTTATTAGCATTAAAATAGGTTAAGATTTTAGTGAAATCGTTTTGTGTGAGCTTTGGAATGTCTTTATAATCTCTCATCATACCACGAAACCAAAAAGGACCGTAACTTTTTAAGAGAAAATTAATTCTGTCATTAATTGGATTATCATTATTATATTGAAGAACTAATTGATTTATTTCATTGAGTGAGTAGTTGTTATTAATTAACTCTTTAGAAATACCTGCGTGTACTACCAAGAAATCATTAATTTTGAGGATTGAATGTTTACTTCTAATCCATTTACCGAGAAGGCTATCCTTGTTGTAGAGATTGTCAACGCTTGTATTTTTAGCATTAGCGAGGCTGTGGTATTTTTTATGAGTGTATCTTAAATCTCCTTTTATAAGCATAATGTCGTGGTTCCCGAGCAGATAATGAACTCTGCCGCCATTATTAAATGCTTGATAATCCAATTTGTAAAGTAGTAGTAGTGTTTCATCAACAAATTCTCCTCTGTCAACCATATCACCTGCGAGGATGAGATGTCCTTTTTCGAAGATCCAGTTACCTGTTTTATCAATTATCTTATTGTTGTATAAAAGGCTATACAAAGCATTAAAATTACCTTCAATATCAGATAAGATAATAATATCTTCATTAGTATTTATGGAGTCAATCGGAGTTATGAATTCATTATTTAAAGGAATAACAAAATTATTATTTTGTATGTTAAGTGTTATACTGTCTTGATTTGATAAAACTTTTTGCTGAAAATTAAAGATAGAGTCATTAACAGCTTCAATATATTCGACAGTAAAATCTTGATTATTAAAGAAAATAAGGGGTGCAATAGATTCACAATTTAAGGTAAGAGAAGTCATAATTATTAAGTAAGCAATAAATAGATATTTTTTCATAAGTTACTTCGTTGAAAAAGAAAATAATATTTAAAAGCGTAAAATCTTTGACCATTCTTTAGCCAAGCCACCGGTAGAGGTTTCTCTATAAGATGCTTGTAAGTCTCTACCTGTGATATTCATAGTTTCTACTACAGTATCAAAGGGGATTCGGTGTTTTCCGTCAGAAAACATTGAATATGACGCACATTCTAAAGCTCTTGCTGCCGCAACAGCATTTCTTTCTATACAAGGGATTTGAACATAGCCTCCTATGGGGTCACAGGTTAATCCTAAGTGGTGTTCTAATCCCATTTCAGCAGCATATTCTATTTGGGCGGGAGAGCCTCCAAGAAGTTGAATTGCTGCACCGGCCGCCATGGCACAAGCAGTTCCTATTTCGCCTTGACAACCTACTTCTGCACCGGAAATTGAGGCATTAGTTTTTATTAGGTTTCCTATTAATCCGGCAGTAGCTAAGGCATTTAGGATTCTTTTATCTGAAAAATTATATTGTTTTTGTAAAAACATAAGCACAGCAGGTAAGACACCACAAGAACCGCAAGTAGGAGCTGTAACAACTTTACCACCGGAGGCATTTTGTTCTGACACAGCTAAGGCATAAGCAAATGCTAAACCTATTTGACCAAATACTAATCCTACATTATTAGCTTTGACGTAGTAAGTAGATGCTTTCCGAGCAACTTTTAGAGTGCCGGGTAAAACTCCTTCTTGTTCAAGTCCTTCAGCGATAGCTTCTTTCATTATTGTCCATATTTGTTTGAGGAAATCCCAGATATCCTTACCTTCAGAAAGCTCAACATATTCCCAAAAAGTTCTGCCTTCTTCATCACACCACCGAAGTAACTCGTTCATAGTTGACATTGAATATGGAGAGTCCGGTGGTGTTAAGAAGTTTTCATCATCTTTGATAGAACCTCCACCGACACTATATACACGCCATTTATCTATTAAATTATTGTCAATATCATAAGCCTCAAAATCGAGACCGTTTGGGTGTAAAGTTAAAAATGATACAGGCTTCCAGATTAGCTCACATTGGATGGGGTAAAATGTTTCAATCAATATTTTGTCTGTTAAATGTCCTTTGCCTGTTGCTGCTAAACTACCATAAAGAGTTATTATGACTTTATATGCGTTTGGGTTTTTTTCTTTAAAAATTGAAGCAGCTCTCTGAGGACCCATTGTGTGACTGCTTGAAGGACCATGACCGATTTTAAAAAGTTCTTTAATAGTTTCCATAATACCTCAGGTTAATAAATACGTACATTAATACAAGATATTTTTAATGCTTTATTTTGTAAATCTTTTTTTTAAGGCATAGAGAGACTATTGTATAATACTGTAATGCGAGCATCCCTGCTTGCACGTGTTTTTTGTTGTGCGAGCATCCCTGCTTGCACTCCAAACCTTAATTGATAGGTATTCAATATTTTATAAAACTACAAGCTGGAAGCTTGTAGTGCTTTTTTACATTTTGGCATAGGCTAAAAAAGCATCAGGTAATATATCTTAATACATACAGTGTGAAAGATTAGACCTTAAATTTTGAAAGAGAATTCTTTAAGCCTTTGATAATACTGATCATATTTTCAGATGAAATACTACTTTGTTTTGCTTTTTTTGCAGTATCGTCTGATGAATTGGATATATTGAGAATAGTTTCTGAGATTTCTGCAATGCCAATGCTTATTTCTGAAGTGTTTCTTGTTATATCTTTTACTCCACTGTTTATATCAGTTAGTTCTGAAGCTATGTTTTTGCTGATACTTGCTGAATCAGTGATATCTTGACTGATTTTAATAACGCTTTCATTTGCTTGGTTAGCATTTTTTGTAGCTCTTTTTGAAAATTCTGTATTATCTTTGGCGATATTTTTAATTTGATTTGAGTTATCTGCAATATCTCTGATAGAAGTGTTGATGTCATTTATAGTTTTTGATTGGTCTTCTACGCTAATAGTAATATTATTATTGATTTCAAAAAGTTCTTTAATGATTTTAGAAATAGTTGTAATTGCAGTAGATGATTTAGCACTGGCATTTTGAACAGAGTCGATTTGAGAAGAAATCTTTTCTGTAGCTTCAGCAGTTTGTTTAGCAAGTTCTTTAACTTCGTTAGCTACGACAGCAAAACCTTTTCCTGCTTCACCGGCACTTGCTGCTTCAATAGTAGCATTTAAAGCTAACATATTAGTTTGGTCTGCAATAGCGTTGATGACTTTGATAATTTTCCCTATTTCAGTTGCTGAAATATTTAATTCGTTGATGATATCGGAAGTTTCCATAGCTTGTTTGTTGGCGTGTTCAGAGATTGAGTTAGCTTGTTTTGTTTTTGCGGCAATTTCTTGTATTGAGGATGAAATTTCTTCGATGGCAATAGCAGCTTGATTAATCATATTAACCACATTATTTATATTGTCTTGAGTTACTACACTATTGGTTTCTAATTGCTTGACAAATTGACCGACTTCTTGTACGTTTTTAGATACATTGTTAGTTTCTGAAACAACTTTATTCATAAGATTTGCCATATCGTTGGATGTGTTTTTAATATTTTCGATATTTTTACTGGAGTGTTCAACTGATTCGGCGATTGTGTTAGTATTGGCAGAAATTTCTTCTGCTCCTGCTGAGGCTACTTGTGTTTCATTATTTAATACTGCAGAAATTTGGGCTAATTCTTGAATATAGACATTAGATGATTTAACATTATTATCTAATTCTTCAGAACCTTTAAAGACTTCAATGATTATTTTTCTTAATTTATTAACAAATTCGTTAAAATTGCAGGCAAGCTCTTGAAATTCATCATTAGTATTTATGTCAACTTGCTGAGTTAAGTCTCCTTCTCCAAAAGCAATTTCTTCAAGTCTGCTACAAACTAAATGTACAGGCTTTAATATAACCTTTTTGGTTAAACCGTAAACCAATAAAATTGCAATAGTTAATATAATTAATACAAAGATACTCATAGTAAACAGTAAACTTTTTAATGAGCCTGTATATTCTTCCGCAAGAACGTTTGCAAAGATTATTTTATCAGCTGTTTTTTTATAAAATGTATTATATGATTCATTGTCAATAGTTATGTTAAAGTTACCAATTTCTGAATTTAATGAGCTTTGTGGTATCCCAAATATTGAAATGTTTTCACCAAGAAGTTCATCATTAATATGTGCTATTATAGTTCCTTTTAGATCAGTTATAAAACCAAATCCATTTTGACCGACTTTAATATCTTTAATTACAGTGTTTATTTCTGAAGATTTAACTAATTGTTCTAACTCCATAGGTCGTGTACCGATTTGAATTATACCGGTTTTATCGATTCTAGGAACTGAAATATATTGGAATAATGTTTTATCTATACCTCTTTCAGTCGGATCTTGAGCTAATTCAAAAGTTTTATCTTTAAGCATTGGAATGAAAGGTCTTGTTTGGTCAGTTTCATTAAAATCAAAGCCATAAAATCCCGGTATATTTCCCCAACTTAATACACCTTTTTCGTCAGTAATGTGAATTTCATCAACTTTCATAAAATTTGCTAAATCAATCATTTTGTTTGTTTCTATTAAGCTTGGATCTGCTTCGATAACTTTAGCAAGAGTTCTTGTTATTCTAAGATAATTATTTTTAAGAGATTGAGTTAGTATTTCAATCATATTTTCAGAATTATTAATTTGAGTGGAAATCTCTTCAAGTGCTGTTTCACCGACTGATTTCATTAAGCGATTAATAATCCTGTATTGTTGATAATATGCAAAAACTGTGGTAGTTGTGACTGAAAGAAATATTAAAATTAATATCGGAACTAATAATTTTGTAGATAATCCTGATTTCATTAAATCCTCCTTATAAATATACTTAGTAAGCATAATATTGTTTTGTATAATTGTCAATTATTTTTTTTAAATGATGTTTTTTTTTATCATAAAGGTCACCGGTAAATTTTATGTTTTTGGAGAATTATTTTGTTCAATAAGCTTTTATAGGTTATCTGAAAAACTATCGTTGTGCAAGCATCTTATTTGTACGTGTTATTTGTTGTG
>JALNXV010000197.1 GCA_023230175.1 Candidatus Cloacimonadota bacterium | reverse complement strand
ATTCGATACCCTTTGAAACCCCAGCTGTAGCCTATGCCGGATTTGCTCAGATTCACTCTGAACCCACCAGGCAACTTTATACTTTTCCTTAACCGCCAACCCATTGTTAACCACTTAGAAACATAATACTGCATCTTTCTTACAGATGATTCATTCAATTGTTTTACAGAAGCAATTTCTAAGACAATTATAGCACGAGCAATCCAAAAATAAAGCTGATTTTCCCATAAACGAAATTATCATTCAAATAATGGTCAAATAATCCACTCCGAAAAAGCTGTTGTAATCCACTCAGCAAAAGCCGCTGTGTTTGACTTATTTTCTTGTACATGTTAGAAATAAGTTGCTGAACAAAAAACCTTTTGGCTTTTTTAGAGGTGTTTCCCTCCGGGGTACACCTTATTTTTTTGCCCTTTTGGGTCACCCCTTGACCCTTCTCTCTTTTCTTTGTAGCTTCTGCTTATGAACAAGAAACATTTATTTGTATTTGCATTGATTGCCTTAATCTCATGCTTCGGACTTGCCGCTCAGGGAGTTCATGAAGTCTCTTCTGCTGCAAGCTTCTACGGAACTGTAGTCGAGCAGACTTCCGCTTCCATCCTCGTTCAGAGCTCTGATGGACAGCAGATGCTGTTTCATATCTATTCTGATACCGCTATGAACACA
The DNA here is from genome assembly GCA_023230175.1 of Candidatus Cloacimonadota bacterium. Classification (GTDB taxonomy): domain Bacteria; phylum Cloacimonadota; class Cloacimonadia; order Cloacimonadales; family WRIO01; genus JALNXV01. The sequence goes on along the minus strand of JALNXV010000197.1, from coordinate 6,224 downwards.
GATGCTTCTCGCCTTGTTCCTGGCTCGATCGTCCTTGTAGGATACAGCGGAGCTGCTACCAGAAGCATTCCACCGCAGGCTACTGCATTGGAAATCTACTGGGAAGGCTATGCACCTTCTTCTGCTCTTGAGAACGTAGAGACAGTAAGACTTGAATCAATTGATCTTTATCAAGGCATGATGATGGTAACTGAATTATCAAGTTCAATGGAGCGCCTAGTCAGATTCGATGAAACAACCACTTGGAGCTTCGATGCATCAACTCTTTCCACTGGCGATGTATTCAAGGTGCAGAACAATGGAATCTTCACAATGAGCCTTCCGCCTCAGACATTTGCTTTGAAGATATTCAGATAATCAATTTGAGCAAATTTTGATAGATGGAAAAAGAAACTGATAATGTTTGATTTTCGAACATAAATAGTTGACTAAAAGACCAACTCTGGCATAAATTAGTTTTGTAGAAAAAGGAGACAATCAGATGAACAGCAACGAAATTCTAAGAAAAGCTAGGGTTGAACTTGGATTATCACAGGAATATATAGCCTATGCACTGAACATTCCTCGTACTGCAGTTGTACAAATAGAAAGCGGAAATCGAAAAATCTCTGAATCAGAGTTGAAAAAGATGTGTTGCATCTATGGAGTTTCATCTGATTATGTCCTTGGAATCACGGCTAAGAACGAAACAAAGGAAATATTCACTCGAGGCTTTGAAGGGCTATCAGAAGAAGATCAGGCTGAGATTCTCAACCTGATGGATTTCAAAAAGCAGATGGCTCTTAAAAAAGCAGAAGGTAAATAGTTGGAATTCAATCAAAGTGCCATTTATAAATACCACAATAATCCCGAAGGTCTTGCGGACTCATTTGCAGCTTCTTTCTATGTAAATAAGGACAAGACCTTTCCAATAAACCCGTTCGGAGTTTTTGCTGAACTTGGGATACATTTTGTTTTCAGAAACCTTAATAAACTGGAAGGTATTCTCATCCCATCAGATTGTAATGAAAACAGCAGTCTCGTCGCAATCAATTACAAAAGGCCAATTCAACGACAGCGTTATACTGCTGCTCACGAATTATGTCATATAATAAAAGACGTTTCCAACCAAACCATTTCTTGTGAAATCGGAGCAAAAACACGTACGGAACGTTTTGCGGAAAGTTTTGCCTCTGCATTCTTGATCCCCAAGGATGAATTGCAGAAAAAGATCAATAACCAACTCATTAACAATTTCTTATCATGTGATGATATCCTAATAATTGCGGAATATTTCGGTGTTAGTTTTCAAGCATGCACATATAGAATCCAAAATTGCTTTCCTAAAGTTCTTCCTGAAAACTTGGAAACCCTTATCAAAAAGTATAAACCATCAAAGAGAAGAGAAAGATTTGGGTTTTCAAACACTAATCTGTACACATCAATCCTCAACTCGTGGGATGAATACCTATGGCAAAATCCGGAAAACACAATGGCTTCGTTCCGGTTTAAAAATGATTACGTGTACAACGATGCAAGACTGGAAAACATAGAAACAACTCCAGAAGCCGTTTCTGAAATTGTAGCAGATTTACGGCTTAACACTCAACACAGCCAATATTGCCAGCAGCAATACTCTTCATTCACTGAGATTGCTGGACATTCAAAACTGTATGACTACATTTTCGATTATTCAACCAACAATCCAATTTCTGTATTTGACATTCTTAAGTTGAATAGAATCCTTTTTTCGTGTGCAGTTTGTCCTGATTTCGGAGGAAGAACACGAACAAGCAATGTAATGGTCATAGGAGCAAAATTTGAATCATGCGATTACCACGATATCACCTCTAAACTGCTTGAGACGGAGAAAGAGGTGAAGTCACTTGATAGCAATTGGGGAATAATGTCAAAGAGCGAAGTCCTTAGGCAAATCGTATCAATTCATCATCAGTTGACTGTAATTCATCCTTTTGCAGATGGGAATGGTAGAACAATAAGGGCATTCACAAATCTTCAACTCATTCGTTACGGGATTCCACCTGTATTCATTTACAACGAGAATAAGAAGATTTATTTGAATGCATTATGCAAAGCCGATAAAGGGGACAGCTCAGAATTATTTGAAGTGTTTCTCCGTGAATTATTCCGGTCGCATGCTGATTTCTATAGCATGAACAAATCACAAAAACGAAAAACAAACCAAAGCCAGAATTGACAACCTCTGCAAAAACTTACCATTTGGTCATCGATCAAAAAACGAAGATTTTTTCAATGGAGCAATCCTGTTTTTAGTCGGAGCCTTCCTTGCGGAGGCTCTGATTGTCTAAACCTTGCCAATACTGAAGAATTGGAATAATCTTCTTGTTATGGAAAACAAAACAGAAAGCATTGCGACAGAGCAGAACCCTGCCTCAAGGAAGAAAGTCATAATGCAGGCGATTAAGTTCGTCCTGTTCAGCGCATCGGCCGGACTGGTACAGACCGGAGTGTTCGCCCTTCTGCATGATGCCATCAAGGCATTCGGCCAGAGCTACTGGCCAAGCTACCTGATCGCGCTGGTGTGCTCAGTGATCTGGAACTTCACCCTGAACCGCAACTTCACCTTCAAGAGCGCGGCGAACGTGCCTGTGGCGATGCTCAAGATCCTGATCTACTATTGCATCTTCACCCCGCTTTCAACCTGGTGGGGTGATGCGCTTGAAGCCGCTCACTGGAACGCATACCTCATACTGTTCGGAACGATGTTCATCAACATGCTCACTGAATTCTGCGTCTATAAATTCATAGTCTTCAGAAAAACTGAGGACACACTGAAGAAAAAGAACTGAAGACAACACCTAAGGAATTCTCCCCTGCATTTTTCTCAAATAAGTCTACAGAAGAAAACCTTCTTTGCGTTTTTCGTTTGGAATTATTCTCTTAAATAATTACCAATTACATGTTAAACTGTTTTCAATAAAGTCATACTTACTCTAACTCTTCGGTTTAGCATGGAGGCAATCATGATTATCACTAATAAAGGAAAACAAACAATTCAATCCTCTATTGAACAATGCTTGAAAAAATGCAGCTCAACTGAATGTCTGGAAATTGCATCAGCTTTTTTCAGCCAGTCAAATCTGTTGCTGGAAATGGCAAGGACAAACCAGGTAAAAATTGTTTTAAGACTTGAAGAAGGCACCAATTACAAGGAAGTCGTGAAAATATTCAACAAGCATAACATTCAAATCAGGTTTTTCCGAGGCGATTTGTTCCATCCTAAGTTCTTCATCATGGGAAATCAAGCAATAATTGGCTCTGCAAATTGTACAGGCAAAGGATTGAACAATAATTATGAAGCCTGCATTCTTCTTCATGACTTTGAAGGTCTCAAAGACCTTAGAATGATTTTTGATCAGTATTGGCTCGAAGCAAAAGAACTAACCATGCTAGAATTGGAAGATTTCAAGAAACGGTCAAAAAGTTTCCACAGAAGCACCAGTTACAAGGCTTCCAAGAACGATTCAAAAAAAGGGACTCCTTCGAATAGCGTTATGAGATATCTTGAATTCAAATCTGAATTTGAAATACTAAGAGTTAGATATCAAGCATTCAAGCAAAGAAAATACACTGAAGATCTTGTACCGATCAATCTAGAAATAGACAAATACCTTTATTGGCTTCAGCACAACAAAAAAGCCGAAATCCTTCGCTCATCGAATACAAGTCTAGAAAAAACTATTTTAGAATTCATAAATAGCCCCGATGAGAGTGAAAAAGAAGCGATAGAGCACGCAATGAAGATCAAGGCAAATAATCCTTTTTCCAGACCAAGCAGCACTGATGAAGAAAAACTTTCATGGCTTAATAATATTTACTCATTTAAACAGTACCAACAAAGGTTTGCAAAGTCGGCAGGAGCTAAACTGTTTAAAGCTAATAAGTCTGATGCAATCAACAAATTCTTCGACTACCTTCTCAACGGAAATGACGAACCTCTTGGCCGTCTTAAGACTTGCTTGGAGGCACATGGAGATCACAAGCTGGAAGGTTTTGGTGCCAGCAGCATAACAGAACTATTCGGATGCTATTACATAGACGAGTATCCGATAAAGACTTCAACTGCAGAAAAAGGAATCAATATAGTCAAATCAGCTTTCTTCCCAGAATGATTTGTTTCGTTTATTGCTTCTTCTGCTGACGTCTCATATGCATCAGATAGATCATGCACAGGATGATCTGAATCACTGTGGCGCATGGAGTCGAAAGACCCACATGAAACAGCGAGACAGGCTTTATCCTTGACATTGCGAATGCAACAGGAATCCTCACTCCGAAAGCACCAGTTATTCCCTCGATCATCACAAAGCGTGTGCGCCCATAGCCATTGAAGTAGCCAGTGCTGCAGAACAGAACCGAAACAAGGATGCAGTCAATCGAATAAGCCTTGAGATAGTCCCAGGCGGCAGCAATAAGAGCGCTGTCATGGGAAAACAGTCCTGCAAGGATGTCTCCATGGAAGAACGTGAACCAGCCTATTAGAACTCCAAGACAGAGAGAAACCCCTATGCCGTAGCGCAAGGCCTTTATTGCCCTGTCAGGCTTGCAAGCTCCAGCGTTCTGAGCAACGAAAGCGCTCATAGCCTGAGAGAAAGAAGAAGGAACCAGCATGATGAAAGCACAGACCTTCTCAGCAATCCCTACACCTGCCGAGGCAGTCACGCCAAGGCTGTTGACTATTGCAGCTATCACCAGAAATGAAAGGCTCACCAGAAGATCCTGCAAAGCAACGGGGAAGCCGAACTTCAGAACCTTCTTTATGATATTGGAGTTCCATTTAATGAAATTTGTCTTGAACTCGAAAGGAAGCCCACGTCTTCTGATAATTAGAACAGAAAGAAGCACGCTTACAGCCTGAGAGACAACAGTGGCAATAGCAGCGCCGGATGCACCCATGCTGAACTTTGCAACAAGAAGAAGATCACCGAAGATATTCAGCACGCTTGAGATTGCTACAGTGATCAGAGGCATCCTCGAATCGCCAATGCCACGGAATATGCTTCCAAGAAGATTGTAAGCGACTATGAACAGACAGCCTGAGCTGCAGATGCGTATATAGCTGACAGTCGATTCCAAAGCCTCAGCGGGAGCTTGCATGATCTGAGCAATAGAATTTGAGAATATGACAAAGATTGCAGTTGCGGCAATTGCGATTGCCGCAAAAAGCGCAATGCTTGAACCAGTGATGAGCCCTGCTTCCTGCCTCTTGCCCTCTCCGATCTTCTGGCCAAGAAGGACAGTCGTTCCCATGCTTATGCCCACGAACACCTGGGTGATTGTATTCATGATGTTGCTGCCGGTGGACACAGCTGAGACAGCAGCTGCATCTGAGAACTGGCCTACAATGAGCATATCGACAGCGCCATAGAGACTCTGAAGGAACGAAGCAGCGAGGATCGGGAAGGCGAAACTCAGAAGAGGACCAAGGATAGGCCCTTCTGTAAAAACCTTGATTCTGCTTTTCGCTGCAATTTCATCTGACATAGCTTTGGGATGTTAGCAGTGTTGGGACTTTGTTTCAAGATTCTTCTTTTTCGTTTTGCTTGTTTTCTGATTACTCTGTTTATGGATTGAGGAAGGCTTAGTAGCACAAAACAAAAAAGCAGGATTCATTTCTCTGAAAGTGCAAGCTAACAATCTTTGATATAGGAGCTGTCTGCGTTCAAAAACTTCACCCTATGCTTAGGCAAATGATTATTGAGTACATCATTGATTCAAAGTTCAGATAGGTTTAATCATTGCAATGTATAATCTTGACGCAAGCCGATAGTTTGGCTATGTTTTAGCTAAGCTGTTTCTTGTTGAGACAGAATAAGCCTACGCGAGAGTGACGGGGCTGACCGCTGGCGGGGTAATCCTCGCCAATTTTTTTATTTTCAGGGAAGATTTTGGTGTCAACTCTGAGTATTATCATCGAAGAGTCCGGCAATTTTGAGCATATTTGTCTTTTCATTGATTCTGAAACAAGGAGACCCTTTCGAGTCTCCCTGCGTAAGTAACCAATTGTTTTGTTTGCTTTCCTGCTTCTTTGGAAGATTTGCAGTCCTCCTTGAATCATTCAAGCTTCACTTGTTATTCTAGCGGTAGTTTCCGTACAGAGGTCCAAGAGCCTTGCAAGCCCTGTAGTCTGCACCTTCCGGATCCATTCCGAAGGCATTCCACATGTTCGGGCGGAAGATCTTGTCCTCAGGAACATTGTGCAT
>JALNXV010000196.1 GCA_023230175.1 Candidatus Cloacimonadota bacterium | reverse complement strand
TAAAAAATAGTTCCCTATATTTGTTTAGAATTTGATAAAAATTTCAAGCAAGTATGACTCTTTAGCAAAATAGCTTCAGAAATTGGAAGCCGAAATAATGTTACCGATAATTCAAGAAGTTAATGGCATCGGTTTACATGATGGTGTAATTTTTAATACGGTGAATAACAGTCCTGAAGAATTTTAGATAGTAGAAAATAAAATTAAGAAAAAGTTTGAAACTAATTACGGGATTAAGCCAAGTTTTTCAAGAACAAAAATATCAAATACTTCTAAAAAACAGCTTGTTGAATATATCAACAATCAAGATAAAGAAGCTAAGCTTAATGATTTCTTAGCTACATTAACATCAGATTAGCTATAGATAATTAAGTGTTAGTCTTTTGAGACATTAAATAATGATGTAATTATTTAGAGATTAAGAAATTAGACCTTATCGTATATTTTTAGTAAAATCATAAAAAGCAATATTGAGATAAAAAACATTGGAAAAAGTTATCAACAATTCTATCGTATTTTTAACTCATTAAATGAAGAAGATATAATTAAATAGAGAGATGAATTTATAATTACAACAGGAAAATCAATATCAATCCTTAAATATATTTTGTAGGTAAAAAAAATGAAAAAAGAGTTAATTTCAACTTTTTTAAATCATCAATTTTACCGTAAAAAATTCCAGATAACATGGTATATTCTAAAACATCATATAAAAATAATGAATATAAACAAGAATTAAACATAAAAAAGGCAGTATCATTAAAACAGTACTGCCTTTTCTTATATCTACAGCTTTTAAATGCCAAAAATCATTTATATAAGGCACTACAAGGCACGAAAAAATTAAAGCAATAGCATTAGTCGTCTTGAGGCATAAAATAGCTTTAATCGTCTGATTTTAAACATTTTCTATTTCTTGAATAATTGCCACACTAATGTTTCTCCATATTTTTTATCGATGTATCCGACCCACTTTAATTTGTAATATTTTTTGTTTATATCAAAGTCTAATTCAGTGATAGCAGGTTTTTCTTTTCGACTTTTTGACCAACCATCAAGAAGTGGTTTAGTTATTGAGCCATTTGTTCTTTGATTAGAGCCATCGGTAACAATTAACCCCCCATTAATCATTTTTTCGACAATTATTTTAAACTTGTCTTTCAAAAACCACTTTAGTCCGCTACCACCTTCTCCATCACTATCCCCTCTATAAAAAAAGACACTTATCTTTTTAAAATCATCTTTATATAGTGATGCAATTGCATCTCCGCTTCTTAGGTTGGTAGTAATAATATTTCCTGTAATTTTATGTTCTAAGATTTCTGTAAACACAATCGGGCTTGACCAATGGTAACTCATGTATTCTTGAGGATAGTTCAATCCATATTTATGATTCTCATCAAATACAGTTAAAGAAGGAATCCACAATTTATAGCTTAGTCTTCTATATTCTCTTCTAAGAGCAGGAACAATGTCAAATATTGAATTATAGTAGTCAATTTTTTGGTCTAAAAAAAGATAGTAGTCTTGTTTCCTGCATCTTCGAAAGTGTCTTTCATTATTATGATATCGGTATTTATCAACAAACCAAAATTCTTTGACTAAATGAGAAAAATATTTAATTGGAGAAATCAAATCAGTACTACAGCAAGGATAAAATAAAACTCCTTTTTCAAAGTCATTATATTTATCTTCTAATAGATTTTTATCCATATTATGAGTAAAGCTAAAAACAGCTTTTTCAAACTTTGACTTTTCTCTTTTTTGTTCTATATAACTGCGTTGCATAAGGTTATTTCTGTGAATATCCCTATTACTTCGTACACGATTGTCATAATACATTTTTAACTCCTAATGCTTATTTTTTTGTGTACGCATTTTTCCCGAAGCATATTTTTTTATCTATTTACTTACTTACGATTATATTATAACACCAAAAAATCAATTGTCAAGAAAAAAAATAAAAAAATAACTTGACTTTTAGAAAAACGATGTTATACTATAATTATATTGTATTTTCCCCTGCTTACAAAAAAGTCAAATAAGTATTAAAAACAAAATCTCGCCACAATTGTTGCTGATTAAAAACAATATTTTGTTTCACAAGCATTCCTTTCAGAAATTTTAAGGATGTAGTTGTTATGACTGAATGTTTTTAAAAAAAGGCAATAATGCTTGCAAGTATCTATTTTTCATTACCACAATGTTTTAATCACAAAATTTAACAAAGGAGAATTGTATGCAAAAAGTCAATTTCAACGAGGTATTTAAAGACCATATTAATGTATGGCAGAGTTTTAAGGTTAATGGAAATGAAAGAATTCTTAATTCTTTAAAGATGAAAAGATTAGGTTTAATTATTCAAATTGACGATGAAACCTATAATTTCAAACCATTTATAAAGAAACTTTATAATGATTTTAAAGATGATATGTTGCCTGTTTATTTGCATTGGGAATCTTTTGAAAAAGAACAATCAGAATTAATTTCAACAATAACAGAGGATGACTATATTGACTCATTAGAAAAAGAAGACAATATCAACAAAAATTATTTAGCATCAGTTTATCTCATCAAGAGTTGGAAGTGTTATCGAGAAAATGATTTTATTAATGCTATATCCTTTACCAATAAAGCATTAGACATGGTAAAAGATTATGCTGAAGCTTATTATTTGCAAGGCTTTTACAAAGTTATGCAATCACCTGAAAGATATAGTAAAATCATAACAACAACAGATAGTCAATATAATGCAATTGATGATTTTCATGAAGCCATGAGTATATGTAATTTTTATTCAGTTAAAGCAACTGAAATCAACTTTGAGGGTATTTGGTTTCACGACATTATCTTTGACAAGTTTGTTTATTTAGCTGATTTTATTTATGATTATTTTATAGATGATGAAAAACTTTTAAACACACTACAAAAACATTTTTGTCCTGAAAATATGAAAATTACTTATGATCATTCAGTAAATGAATTTAACGCTATTAAAATGATTTATAAAAAGTATAAGGATTTAAAAGAAATAATTAATTATGAGTTAAGACCTGAATTTGACAAGATTCACGAGATAATTGACTTATTTTTTAGTAATGACGGCTATAATTTCTCTATTGAATATCTAATGAAAAGACTTGAAGTTGAGTTTAAAAAATTACTTTTATCTGATCAGATAGATGATATTGACAGTGCCTATCATTATGAAAGAAGAAAGCATATCTTAAACCTAAAATCATTTTACTTTGAAAATAATATATTATATTCAAAAAAGCACATTGACCTTTTATTTAGTTTTAATTTTTCTGATGAAACATATATAGAGGGTGATGATTTTAATTATCTTGGAGATAATTACGGCGATGAAGACACAATGACGAGTCAAAAAGTTTACATTAAATCTATGTATGTGAAAAAAGATGTTATTTCTAAAAAGGATTTATCAGAAATATTAAACTGTTCAAATGAGACAGAAATCACTTGGTTTGATGCAGTTAAATATCTAAATATGAAAAGTATGGCTGATGATTTAAAACCTTGTTATTCTGTTGATTCAGATGTTAATCCTAATAACTGGAATATAAATGACAAGATTGACTTTGATGCTAATGCTGATGGTTACAGGCTTCCTTCACTTATTGAATGGGCTTATATCACAAAGGATAATGATTATTCAATCCATAAATATGGATTAAAAAATTTAGATAAAAAACAATTTCTTTGGGACGGTCTTTATGTTTCAAATGAAGAGGAAACAGCAGAAGAAACTAATGCATATTATTTTAGATATGTAAGAAATATTTCAAGACCTGAATTACAGGTAATGCCTAACTGGTTACTTAAAGAAGACTTTACATTTAATCTAAAAAAAGTTTTAAAAGATTCATTATTCTTTACAAGTTTTAATTTCCCTGCAGATTTTTGTGATTATACATATAGTTTTATAGCTTGTAATACTAATAACTCAATTACAGAAATTCCTGTTGAAAAATTATTTAATAACCAATTAAAAGACTTTGAAATTATAAATGATGTATATCTTAACTTTGATGATTTAGATATTGATTACTGGAATGTAAAAATCTTTAATCACGACATAAAAAAAGAAAAAACAAGAGTAAGTCAAAATTTCGTAAGATGGATAATTTTAAAAAAGAACAGTAAAAAATACTCTGCTTTACTTATAAATGCCGATCCATTAGCTACTTATCAAGCTCTTTACTTATCTAATAATGTAAGACCAAAATTTCTTCTTTTAGATAGTAAAGATTATGATAATGCCTTTTATCATAGTATTTATTTTAAAGATGAGTTGACTCCTAAATATATTTCCACAGGTAAAATAGCAAATCAAACAGATGAATACATCCTGAATACAATGGCAGATAAACATACTATCAAAAACGAAATTTATTCAACTTATCATGACAAAGAAGGCTATAAAGGGAAATCTTATCTATTAAGGGAGTTCTAAACAGGAGTTAAATAAATTTGCGTAAAACACACTAACGCAGATGATATGAAAAAAATAAGTCATAGTTAAAACTTAGTAAGTATTAAGATAATACAAAATATCAAATACACTACAATTGCATTAAAATTCGTAAACAAATCTCAAAGAAACCAAACGGAAATACAAAGAAAAAACAGGTGAGCTCCAAGAGGGAATTTTCCCTCCTGGAGGTCCCTTAAAGATTACCTAAAAAAAGAAAGGAAAAACCAATGAAACACGACATTGAAAAAATCTATACTCTAACTCAACAGGAGCTTCACGACTATGTAATCGACTATATCAGTCAATTTAATGAAGAAATAATTTCAATAGAATCATTTTTTATTATATCAGCACCAAAGCAAAAAGCTCCATATCTTGTTGCTCATCTTGATACAAAATACGATGTAACACCTTATGAAGTTGTTTTAGTAAACAATAAAAAATATGAGGCTTATGATAAAAATGGTTATCGTTGTATTTTAGGTGCTGATGATAGAAACGGTGTTTGGACAATGCTTGAACTATATGAGCAATATCACGATAAACTTGGATTTATCTTTACATGGAATGAAGAAAAAGGTTGTGTTGGTGCAAGAAATTTAGTAGTTCAATATCATCCATTTCTAAAGGAAAATATTTCTTATTATGTTCAGATTGATAGAAGAGGAACTAAAGATTTAGCCTATTATTCAACTTATGATATATTGATGAATCAGAACTTTAGACTAAAATTAGAAGATTTTCATCCATACAGAGTTGTGCCGGGAACAAGTACAGATGTTAAATACCTTTCTGCATGCGCTAAAGTCAGTAGTATAAACATTTCCGCAGGATATCATTACGAACATACAACAAGCGAATACTGCGAATATGAATACTTACTAAATCTACCCAATACGGTTATAGATTTAATCAATCATCTTGGCTATAAGGACTATCCGTTAAATTATTAAAGAGAAGTCTTTGAAATTTATAATTAATAGTTAATCTAAAAATAAGGGAGTTCTAAGATTAAAGAACTCCCTGCACTTATGGATAATTATAATTATATCTAATTTTCAGATGTTACATTATTTATTTTTATTGAAGGAAAAATCTTCACAATCTTTTAAAAATATCGTGTTTGCATAAAATGAGAATATCAAAACTTAAGTATACTATGATTAATTTCAAGATTTTTTAGAATTATTAAATATTTGATATATTGAGTGATCTACATTGGTTTTTTAGGAAAAAATACAGTACTTTAGACTAAAATTTTCTTTGAGAACTCGTCAAATTAAATTACATTTTTTAAAGTGAAATTCAAAGTTAATCATTTTAATATAAAAATCTAATTAAACCACGATTAATATTAGGGAACTCCTGAAAACTATTTAAAAATAAATTTAAATATTTTAAGTAATAGATTGATACCTTTACCAGCTTTATCCATATTATCAATTGAAAATTTACCTTTCTCGCCTGATAGTTTATACCATTTCCTAGCTTCTAAATAATCCTGTGTTACTCCATTACCATTATCAAACAAATAACCTAGTTTAAATTGAGCATTTGCATTTCCTTGTTCTGCTGATAGTTTATACCATTTAATTGCTTCTTTATAATCTTGTGTTACTCCTTCACCATTCTCATAAATTAAGCCCAAGTTAAACTGAGCAGATGAATTTCCTTGTTCTGCTGATAGTTTATACCATTTAATTGCTTCTTTATAATCTTGTGTTACTCCTTCACCATTCTCATAAATTAAGCCCAAGTTAAACTGAGCAGATGAATTTCCTTGTTCTGCTGATAGCTTATACCATTTAAATGCTTTTTTATAATCTTGAGTAACGCCTTCACCTTCATAATATATATACCCAAGAAGATTTTGAACTATTTCATTTCCTTGTTTCGCTGCCATTGTAAACCATTTAACGGCTTCTTTATAATCCTGAGCAACACCTTTACCCTCATAGTACATTGTCCCAAGACTAGCTTGAGCTTTTTCATTACCTTGCTCTGCAGCCATCTTACTCCACAAAAATGCTTTTTCAAAATCTTGCTCTTCGCCTTTACCGAATAAATACACTATGCCAAGAATGTACTGAGACTTCATATCTCCATTTTCTGCACACAATCTGGTTATTTTTGAGTATCCTCAATATCTTTAAGAACTATTTCGAATAATGATGTCGAAATTTTGTTTTTTCTCTCATTAACAACTTTACCATATGTTGTAGAATTATTCTTGTTTATTAATCCGTTTTCTACTTCTTCAAAACATGAAAACCTTTGTTTATAATCCTTCTTCAGACATTTCATTATTATATTATTAAACTCTTCAGAAATATGCTTTATTGGTTCAGGTTTTTCGTTTAAAATTTGAAAGTTTACATCTCCTCTGTAAAAAGGTGGA
>JALNXV010000195.1 GCA_023230175.1 Candidatus Cloacimonadota bacterium | reverse complement strand
AATGGGTATCTGCTCTGTGTCTGAAACACCAAGTGAGTCAACTCTGATTAAAGAAGGATACTCATAAGCAAGTGAATCCATTATCGCTTTCATTTGGTCGTATCTTGTATAAAAAGATGGCAATGGTTCAGCGATAATTGTTAATAATGTGAATGTAATAATTAGTAATAAAATGATTTTTTTCATATTTAACCTTTCTTTTATATAGTTATTTTTTGGTTTTTTATAAGCATAATAATAATTATAAAAGCAATTTTTATTCCAAGAAATAATTGAGTATTCTCAGTGATTTTCTCTTTTTTTGAATTATCTTTTTTTATGAATTGCCAGTTTTATTTCTAACTTTTCAACAAAATGATTATATTTGGGATGAACAAAGAAAATGTGAGTTGAAGCTATTGTTCTACAAACTTATTAATTGATATTTTTTTGCAGTTAAGAAGCTTTAGTGCAAGTAAGAATAATCACACAAAAAATTTTTCAACAATCTTTAATATTCCTTTTCTTCTAAGTTATTGAAACTCCCTCTTGATTATAGTTAGCTTAATTACATATAAATTAAGACATTATATTAGTCTTTTGATAAAATTTTGCTTATTATATCAAGTTTAAAGGCAGGTTTCACATAATCTTGACTTAAATATTTTTCCGGAATTGTTGTTTGATTACCGTCTCTTTGAGCTCCATAATGTGGTGACATAATTTCTACACCTGCCTCATTAAATTTATCTTGAATATTTTGATGTAAATCAGAAAATATTCTTGGGATTTTTGAAGGGAACTTAGTATAGACATTGAGTTCATAATTTACATAAAAATCATCAAGAGAGGTCTGTAAGACAAAAGGTTTTGGGTCTTTTAATACTAAGTTAGTTGCAGTAGCAGCTTTGCTTAATAAATCATGAATTGTTTTCCAAGGCACGTCATAACCTATAGTTACAGATGTATGCAATACTAATCCTGATTCTTGAGCATCAGAAGAATAATTAATAATATGACTATTAAGAACAATTCCATTTGGTACTGTTATGTCTACATTTTTAAAGGTTCTAATCCTTGTAACTAATAAAGTTCTTTCGATAATAATACCCATTGTTTCAGAGATTTTCACAACATCATTAACTTTAAAAGGTCTCATATAGGTTAAGACTACTCCTGCAACCATATTTGCAATAGCTGAAGAAGAACCCAGAGAAAATAAGATACCGACAAAAACTGATATTCCTTTGAAAAATGGACTGCTTGAGCCCGGTAAATAAGGAAATATCACTATTAATCCAAATACAATTACTAAAAATCTTACGATTTTATATGTTGGTTCTGACCATTCTTGATAAAAATTAGGTATATTAATGGTTCCATTTTCTATAGCATTAAACAAAAATCTTATCATTTTTAGAACGTACTTGATTAAAAAATAAATCACAATAATTGCGAAAATATTTGGAAGATAAGATATTAAGGCATTAAATGCTTTATCAACGGGAGATAGAACATAATTAAATAGTTTTGCTGCCCATGTTTCTGTGAAGTTGAAATAACTAAAGATTAGAGTTATATACATATATAGTAAAAATATTAGAGTTGCATTATACAATATTTTGGTAGCATATTTGGCAATCTCTATTAATTTTTCCTCAGATATTATTGTAAATTTTTTGTATTGCATTTTTTCTAAAATCTTATGTTTCATTTTATTGAAGCGTTCATATACTTTTCGAACAAAGATTTTCGCTAATTTATAAGCATAGTAAAAAATAATAGTTGTGGTTAGTGTATTGAATAATCCCGTAAATAAAGGTTTGAAATCCCAATAATTATCTAAGTCAATTAAACTTAAAAAGAAAATAATTGCTTTATATATAACCCAAATTATTATTATTGCTTTTATGCCTTCGTAGAAATAAATAAAAGCATATAGTAAGTTTTTTAAATTAAACTTATAACCTTTAATAGTTGTAATAAAATAGTCTTGTTTTTCACTTAAATTCATCAGTAATATTTCAAATTTATAGCTAAACTTAAGTATTATAAAATTTATAGATATTGCTATTAGGATTATTATCATAGAAAAAATAATATTTTTTATCAATTGATTACGATTAAATTTTGTATTTGCTTTATTAAATTTATTTCCAAATTTATCTTTTAATTTTTCAACTAATGAATCTCTATGAGTATTATAATTTTTTGCATCAATATCAGTTATAGCTATTAATGAAATATTATTATAAAAAATTTCTGAATAACTATCAAATCTTTTTATATTAAATTCAAGAGAATCTTTTTTAGTGGATTTCAGATAATTAATTAGATTATTTATTTTTTGATTTGTTAGTAAAGCTCTTTCTTTAGCAGAAAATGAAGCATATCCATCATAAAATTTAAATAAGGTGTCTTGTAAAGCAAATACAGGAAAGGATTGTTTAATATCTATCGAATCTCTAATAGAAGATATCTCTAAATCGTTAGCAACAATATTTGTAGTTATTAAATATATAAAAATAAATATCAAAACCTTTTTTAAAGTCAACATAAAGCCTCCAAAGTTTACTCAATTCATAGATAATATATTAAATATTTGCCTATTGTCAATAAAAAAATATTTTTATTATTTTTATAATTACTATAATTGAAAAGAAACATAGAAGATACTTCATAGTTTTATAAAAAAAGGAGATAAAATGAGACCAATAGAAAAAAAAGTATTAGACAAGATTAAAGACAAAGGTTTAAGTTTAGATGATGTTTGGGAAATAGTTGATAATACTCCAACTTCTGAATTAAAGAAAAGTTATCCTGATGATTGTCATTTTCAATCAACTAAATACTTTGCAAAAACTATATGGGACAGCTTATTACGAAGTGGAAAAGTTGTTAAGGACAACAATAAAATAATAATCCCTAAAAAGGATGAAAATAAAGGAGATAAGAATTAAGTTAAATACTAATGTTGTGCGAGCATCCTTGTTTGCATAATTAACTTATTCATTATAATATCTTAAATATTTTAATCAAATAAATTCCAATTTTTTATTGTTTCATTCCAGCTTAATCTATGAGCATATTCTTGACAAAGATTAAAAAGAGTTTCTCTTTCTTTGTTATTTTTAGGTAATAAGTTAAAGATATTCACTGCTTCACTTTTGAGAACGTTTTTTTCGATTTCGGTTCGTTCATAATTTGTAAGATTAAGCCAGTTTTGTTTATCTTTATTATTTTGAGCAAAATCAATAATGTGATAAGGTTTTAGAGATTCATTTTCAAATGTTTTTTCTAAAAGAAAAGCAGAACCACATACTTTACTTAATACTGCTATGCCTCCAAATGGAACTGTTTCAATTTGGGCAATACCAAAAGGTTCATAAATTGACATACCAAGTTCTGCATCAGAACCTAATCTTAAATCAGCAAAATTTGTATTTTCAGGTAATCTATTACCTATTTGTGCGGGAGTAAAGCCATATTGATTTATAAAAATTACCTTTATGGATTTTGATTTAGAATTGAAATATTGACATGACCAATAGATATCATTTTCATATCCTATTAAATCGGGATAATTTTCTTTATGAAGTACCGGCCATCCATAATCATTTTCCATTTTATGAATATCTTCAGAAGGTTTTCCTGAACCAATTAAAGAAGATAAAATAATCATAAAACCTTTTAAGTTGTTTTTTGAAAAATAAATATCGAGTTCTTCCATCAGAGATATATCTCTCCATAAACCTTTGCTTATGACAAGCCTTGTAACGTGAGAAAATACAATATCCGGTGTAAAGTTAAAAAGATTTTCACAATATTGTTGTAATCTTTGACGAGATTTGAGTTTTTGTTCATAACTATATTTAGGAATAGGAATAGCATTGTAACAAATCTTTATCTTTTCTTCATTAGTATTGGGTTTAAGATACATATATTCTTGTTTAACCCAATCACCTACAGCAAGAATATTATCAAATTTATCAGCTAATTTAATCAATTCATTTCTGGAATTATGTCTTTGAGATCCAAAACGATGTTCAAGAGAAATGTTATTTATTATATCATCTTTGAGTAAATGATAAAAACTGACATCATGTCCGGGTATTTTTTCAGTAATAGCCCTTGCTGTAGATATTTCGTGAGCATGGAAATATATTTTTTCATTGGCTAATCTATTTAAATCAATAGATAAACAGCTTGCTATTCCCATATATTCATGAGAAAAATATATTGTTTCTTTTTCATTTGTTAACAAGTAATTAGTAATCATTCTTATAGGTATTGCAATTCTTAAATATTGTTCAAAATCCCAATCTGTTTCATATTCTTGACAAGAAAATTTATAAGTTTCCCATAATTGAAATTTGAAAATACTAATTAAATCCTGATGCATATTTTTTACACCAAGTAATAGAATCTCTATTTTTGAAACTTTTTCCGGATGTATCTCATCAAACAAAGTCTTTGTTCCATAAACAATATCTATATCATATTTGCGACTTATTTTATCAAAGGAATCATTATAAATGGAATTTTTTATCTTATCAATAGTAGAGAATAATATTTCAGAATTTTTTCCAAGACGATCTTTTGAATTAGGACTGTCATCAAAGAGTGGACCATAAAAAATAGTTCTATCAACATTTTTTAAATATATATCTGCCGTACAAAGTCCGGCTAAAACTGCACCTATTCCACCAATCTTTACAGCCGCCTCGTGCGTGATATGAATTGCTTGCTTCATTACATCCTCCTTACTTGAATATTAGATTATAAATATACTCAATAAGATGTCAAGCAAAATAATTTTTATATTTATCAATTATTAAAAGATAAACAGAAAAAAACTTGCATTTAATCTTTTATCTTTTAAATTATATTTTATAGTAATATATGTAAAAAGAGGGACAATTAGATGTTAAATGGAATTAAGATATATACAGTTGATAATTTTACTAATCATAAATTTGCAAAAAAATTGACCACTCAACAAATTAAAGATATTAAAGTTGTTGGAAACGTATTACCATTTAAGTCCAATAATTACGTGGTTGAAAAACTCATTAACTGGGATAATATTCCGGAAGACCCTATGTTTACCTTAACTTTTCCTAGAAAAGAAATGCTCACAGAAGAAGATTATTATCTAATTGAAAAATTAATAGATAAAAATGCTTCTCACAATGAAATTAATCAAGTTGCTAACCAGATTCGAACAAGACTTAATCCACACCCTGCTAATCAAATCCATAATATTCCCGAATATAAAGGGCAAAAGTTGTATGGTGTACAACATAAATATCGAGAAACTGTTTTATTCTTCCCAAGTCATGGACAAACCTGTCATGCTTATTGTACTTTTTGCTTTCGATGGCCTCAGTTTGTTTCATTTAAGAGTTTAAAATTCGCTACTAAGGAGATTAATCTATTAGTTAATTACCTTAAATCACACAAAGAAGTCACTGATGTTCTTTTTACAGGTGGAGATCCAATGATAATGAGTGCAGAACTCCTTAAACACTACATAGAGCCCCTTCTCTCAAATGAACTAAAACACATTCAAACTATTAGGATTGGGACAAAATCACTCTCTTATTGGCCTTATAGATACTTTGCTGATGTTGATTCTCAAGAAATATTAAACCTTTTTAATAAAATTGTAGATGAAGGTAAAAATCTTGCTATAATGGCTCATTTTAATCACTATAAAGAACTACAAACCGACGAAGTCAAGCTCGCTATTAGAAATATTAGACAAACTAAGGCTCAAATAAGAACTCAATCTCCAATTCTAAATCATATTAATGATGATCCGGATGTCTGGATAAAAATGTGGCGTGAACAAGTTAATAATAATTGTATTCCTTACTATATGTTTCTTCCTCGGGATACAGGAGCTAAACATTTCTTTGATGTTAGCCTTAAAGATGCCTGGGATGTGTTTAGAAATGCTTATAAATCCGTTAGCGGTGTATGTAGAACTGTAAGAGGTCCTTCTATGAGTGCAACGCCAGGCAAGATACAAATAATTGGGATATCTGAAATCAAAGGAGAAAAAGTTTTTGTATTAAGATTTTTACAAGGCAGAAATCCGGATTGGGTTGATATTCCATTTTTTGCTAAGTATGATGAAAAGGCTTCATGGTTAAGTGAATTAACCCCGGCTTTTGATGAAGAAAAATTCTTTTTTGAAGATGAGATGATACAAAGATTTAACGAAAAATTTACAAATAATGAATCGGATAGGTTTGAATAACTTAATCTTTCTTAAAGATTATCTCTATCTTGGTTGAGTTGTATTTCAAAATTATATTTAAGGCTATTGAATAATTATGTTGTGTAAGCATCCTTGCTTGCACTATAAACTTCGCAATCATAAAAATACTCATTAATAAGCTTAAAACTTTTAAAACAATATCTAATATTTTTAACAATCTTTACTAAATAGAAATCGGAATAAATTATGCTTTAAATTATTACATCTTAACTATTTATACTTACTTATCTTAATAGGAGGTTATAATGAAAAGTTTTAGTTTCTTTCTGATTCAAACTATTTTTTGTATTATGCTCATCGCTGAGCCATTGCCATCTTTTTATACAAGATACGACCAAATGAAAGCGATAATGGATTCACTTGCTTATGAGTATCCTTCTTTAATCAGAGTTGACTCACTTGGTGTTTCAGACACAGAGCAGATACCCATTTGGGGGGCAAAGCTTTCAAATAATGTAAACGAAAGAAAAGATGTTCCCAGAATATTAATCATCGGTAGTTTACATGCTGAAGAAGTAATAGGTAATCAAATTGCAATGCAATTTATGAAAGATTTAATTATCAATAACAATCAAGCCCCTTACCAAAATTGGTTAAATGAATTAGAGATTTGGATAGTACCAAATATGAATCCTGAAGGATTAG
>JALNXV010000194.1 GCA_023230175.1 Candidatus Cloacimonadota bacterium | reverse complement strand
TTACTGAACAGTCCCAGATGCTCACACAACATTTTATTTAACAGCCTTCGATTTTATCAGAAATCAACAAGGGACCTCCAAGATGGAAAAAAGCATCCTGGAGGTCTCTTGTAGATTAAGAGTATGCATAGAGTAATTTAATTGTAATTTTAAATAAAAAAAATTATACTTTTGTTTTAAAATTGATTAAAGATTTTATTGAGACAGTATTGTTGTTGTTTAATTTACGTGATTGATTGACAAGGAGTTCGCCAATCAAACCAATAGAAATAAATTGTAGTCCGACAATTATTAATAAAATTGATAAAAATAAAAGTGGTCTATTCGTTAAATATATTAGTTTCATAAATCTCATAATAGTAAGGTATAAAGCTATGAAAATACCAAGGCCTGAAATAATAGTACCAATACCACCAAAAAGATATAATGGGCTACGATTAAAGGTAGTAACGAGTTTCACTGTCATTAAGTCTAAAAAACCTCTTAAGTATCTTTCAAAACCAAATTTTGATTTTCCAAAACGACGTTCTCTATGGTTGACTTCAATCTCAGTAACTGAAAAACCTTTTGCAATTGCTAATGCAGGTATATATCTATGCATTTCACCATAGATATCGAGTTCATTAATAACTTCTCTTTTATAAGCCTTAAATCCGCAATTATAGTCGTGAAGTTTTAAGTTAAAAGTTTTTGAAGTAATAAAGTTAAAAAATTTAGATGGTAAAGTTTTGCTTATCGGGTCTTTGCGTTTTTTTTTCCAGCCGGTAACAAGATCCCATCCGAGATTAATTTTTTCAATAAAGGTAGGTATTTCTTGAGGATTATCTTGTAAATCGGCATCCATTGTAAAGACTATATCGCCTGTACAATATTGGAATCCAAAATACAAAGCTGCAGATTTACCAAAATTACGTCTGAATTTTATAATTTTTAAATTATTATCTGTATGAGCTAAGTTATTTAAAACTTCAAAGCTGTTATCTATACTGCCATCATCAATGAAAATAATTTCATAATCATAATTAACGATATTTTCAATTATTTCTTGGTATAAAATTTGCAGGCTTTCGGCCTCATTAAAAACAGGTATAACAAATGATATTTTCATAATTCCTCTAAACAAACATATATACAATCATCATAGCAATACCGGATAAAATAGGTATCTTTACATTATCATCTATGGGGATTCTTACTAATTCGGCAATAGCTGCAGTTAGCGAACCAAAAAAGGCAATAAAGGGGTTAAGAAAAAACAAACCAAAAATAAACGTAGAAATAAAACAAGCCAGGAATCCTTCAAATGTTTTTTTAATATTTAAGAATTTTCTTTTCCCAAGATTAATGCCTATTAATGCTGCCATTGTATCACCTATCGAAAGAAATGCCATTGAAGCAAAAGCTATATCTTTTGGAAAGAAAGCAACACAAATAATTGCTGATGTCAACAAATAGGATGCACCTGTGAAATCATACATTTCGTGTTTTCTTAACATTATTCCAAAGATAGAATAAAATAATTTTTTAAATGAACGGTTTTCTAATCTAAGTAACTCAACTATGATAGATACAATAGCAATAGCAAGAAAAATCAAAATAGTTAATTTTCTGTTATAGTTAAAGATATATCTATATGTAATAGGCAATATGATAGAAGATATATGAATGGCTTTTCGATAACATTCTATTTGAGTATTATCCTTATTTGCCGATCTGGAGATAAAGAAAAATGTTTTTAGACTCATAAAATTATACTTTTAACTTTGAGACGACAAATGATGTAGCTAATTTAGCAAGTAAAACCGGGTCCTCTTTAATTGTTTCTTTGAAAAGTTTGTATAAATTAAATTCATTTTGCGGAATTTTTTTACAAGCAGAGACTAAATTATTAAGTTTTTCGTCAGGCATATCCATAAATTTATTTTTTATAGAATACATAAATCTTTGGTTAGCTCCTAACATATCCTCCCAACGATTAGGGTATTCTTTTAAAATCTTTTTTGAAATATTATTTTCTCTAATAGCTTTAGCTGCTGTTTCTCCGGCAAATTTACCTGCAATCATACCTTGTACAATACCACCGCCGGTTATAGGGTTTACTTGATGAGCCGCATCACCGACAAGTAACACATTATCTTTTACAAAATTATTACCTGCTCGAGTGGGAACACCTCCATAAACCATATAATTTATTGAAGAATTAGGGAAATACTTATCCATAAAAATGTCTAAATAGTATCTTGGACCCTTTCCCGGTTTGGTCATATCACCACCAATTCCAATACCTATATTAGCTTGTGTTTTTGATTTTGGAAATATCCAAATATAGCCTCCGGGAGCTATTTCACGACCAAAATAAAAATGACAAAGTTCATCTTCAAAATTAGCATTATTTACTGTGTATTGACAGCAAGTATCTATATCCGAAAGAGATAAACTTGTGTCAATTCCTGCCCAACGACCAACTTGTGACTCCACCCCATCGGCACCTATTACTATTTTACAATTGATATCAATAATCTCATTTTGATGTTTAAATTTAACCCCGGTAATCTCACCTTTATCATTTTTATTTAAGTCTATTGCATCTGCTTTAGTTAATAAAGTTGCACCTTTTGAAACTGCCAAATCCGCTAAAGCTCTGTCAAAAACTCTTCTATCTAAGACGTAGCCATCTCCGTTGTTATACATTTCGAGACTTTCGCCATTAGGTGAATGTAGTTTTGCTCCTACTATTTTCGAACATATCCATTTTTTATCAATTTCAATAAAAGGCAATATTCCTGTATGTGACACCCCTTCAGCACATCTTACAGGGATGCCCGGTTCCCTGTCTCTTTCCAAGATTAAAACTGAACATCCGTTTTCTGCTGCAAATCTTGCTGATACACTACCGGAAGGGCCGGCTCCTATAACTACAATATCATAAAAACTATTTATTTTTGAATGCATTATTCCTCCGTAATTGCCTGAGCAGGACATACCCTGATACATTTATTGCATTTGATACATTTTTCATTATTAATCACTATATCAAATTCTCTGATAATGATTGCCCCAACAGGACATACTGAAGCACAAGTCCCACAAACATCGCATAAATTTTTATCTACTTTCATATATAACCTCTAAGTGTTTTTTTTATAATCTTTTATTTTAAAATTACCATGCTCATTGATAGACACAACGAGATTCCACAATCCGCCTATAGTTATCTCTTCTGCCAAGTTATAAAAATAATATTTATCTTCATCTCTGTAAGAATAATTTTTAATCAATACTACAGGCTCAGAAAAGCCTTGCCCGAAAGGTTCAAGTGCTGTATAAAATGAATCGATTTCATCTTTATTAAAATTATTAAAAATTGCGTCAATATTAATATGAGTTTGAGGTTCAGGTAATAAAAATTTCTTTTCTTTAAAAAACAGCATAAGCTTTTGCTTAAATAAATCAATTTTATCATTTTCAATTAAAAAACCTGCTGCCTTGATATGCCCTCCATATTGAATAAATGCATCTTGACAATATGTAAAACACTCAACCAAATTAAACCACTTAGGACCACGAGCTTCTGCGACAAAATGCTTTTCATCTTTAGGCTTAATCATTATAACCGGAATCTTTAATTCACTGTATATATAACTCGCATGAATCCCTAATAATGAATACGCAAAATTATGTTTTTTATCAATTATTAGCACCAACATTGGCTTATCACTATCATAATAAATAAATATATCATCTTCAATTTCATTGAAAGCTGTGTTTTCTAATTGGTATTTTGAAGGTAATGAATGAGTATAGTTGTGCATTTCCTTTAAAAATAATTCATCAATACTTTGTAGATTTTGCTTAATAAGCATATCATTTTGTTCTTTTATCTCGCTTAACTCTTGAAATAAAACTTCCTTTTCAAATTGATTAGCTATGATAAATTGAAAGCTTTTATTTTTACCATTTAATTCTCTTCCATTATACAAGATTCGAATTAAATAATTTATAAAGCCCATTTTTGAAGGGCTATAGACATTCTTTTTTTGCTGATTAAAAACATAACTTAAAGTAACATCTTTTAAAAAGCTACTATAGTTATTTAAAACATATTTTACAAATACCCTATTAGAACCTTGCAATGGAACTTTATCTGCAATCGTTCCTACAGCAGTCCAAAAATACCATATCTCTTTAAATTTAATTTCAGATAATTGACAAAGTTTTTTTACTATAAAAAAACATACTCCTACTCCGGCTAACATTTTATCCGGATGCTGACAATCGCCTTGTTTAGGATTTACAATTGCATAAGCAGGAGGTAACTCTTGAGCAGGGATATGATGATCAAGTATGATTGTATCTATTCCTAAATCATTTAAATCTGATACCTCTTTAACAGAACTTATTCCATTATCAACGGATATTATAAGTTTTGCTTCATAAGCTACTGCAAAATCAATTAGATTTTGACATATACCATGCCGGTCAA
Source organism: Candidatus Cloacimonadota bacterium (assembly GCA_023230175.1). Taxonomy (GTDB): domain Bacteria; phylum Cloacimonadota; class Cloacimonadia; order Cloacimonadales; family WRIO01; genus JALNXV01. Next base: position 2,442 of record JALNXV010000194.1, on the reverse strand, counting down.
CAGCCCGATTAGGCAAATAATAATAATGATTAATAGAGCCGGCATCTGTTAAGTAATCAAATATTAAAAAACAAGAAGTAATCCCGTCTAAATCATCATGACCAAATATAATAATTTTTTCATTATTTTTAATAGCTTTAATAATTCTGTTTATTGCCTTGTCAATGTCTTTAAATAAATTCTCTGAGGGTAAATTATTTATATCACTTTTAAGTATAGATTTATCTAATTCTCTTACTTGAAGAAATTGTTCAACTTGAGTTAAGTCTTGACTTGGGAGGTTCCAATTATAATGCATTAAAAAATACTCCTGTTATCAGGTTTAGGTATATCTCTGGGAGCTTTTCTATCTAAAGGCTTTCTTAAGAAATCAAATCCTTGAGTACCTATTGAAAATAAAAAGCCTGTTTCTTCATAATTATGCTTGTTCATATCTGCTCTTGAATATATTTTTAATCCAAGGTCTAAATAACTATCATATTGTTTCAATGGAAAAGATATCCCAAAATGATAAGCTAATTCATTTATTGAAGAGTTATTAACCTTAAATGGGAGATTGCGATGAGATATGCCTAATCTAATCGGGATATTTTTTAAAAAATTATCGTCGTTTTTATAGGAATCCCAACTGATGCCAAATGCTACTCTTGCTGAATTTTCAGGACTATCAAAATTATCAGTTTCTTTCCAGTTTTCATAGTCAATGTCTGTTGATAATGAAAGATATTCTGCAGGTTTAAAGGTAAGTCCAAAGTTTAGAGTTGCAGGGTATTCGTAAGTGAAATCTCCTGTTTTTTCATTGAGAGTATTAGTTTTATAGTAATGATCACCTTTTAATTTTGCAGGTAAGCTTCCTGCAATTCCCACTGAAAATTTATTTATAATTTTAGAAACGCCAATATTCAAGGTAGGGTTTTTAAATAAGGATTCTTGTTCAAAGATAGCATTAGATAGCTGAGATTCTGTATAGCTTTGCTTATGATAATGAACTCTATGCCCAAATAAATAGCTTACTCCAAAACCAAAGTTTAAAACTTTATTCTTGTTAGCATAAAAGACACTTGCTCTATACAAGGAAAAATCTATTTTCTGTTCTTCAAGAATTTCATAAGTATCGTTGTTGTCAAAACTTACTTCAGTCGAGTTTTCAGTGTTTAATTTTCCTGTGCTGATAGTGTTATAATGAAAGACAAATCTGTGTTGTTTTATCGGGATAATTAAATTAAAATACGGCAAATAACCTTGATCATCTTTAAAGCTTGAAGTCTTATTCTTATAAGTAAGATGCCCCATAATAAAAGCTGTAGAAAAATTTGTTCTGTTATATGTAGTGCTTAAAGAAGGATTGACAAGACCGGTGTTTCTTCTAAACAAATCTCCTGAACCGGTACCACCCATTCCTTCCGAGAAAACATCACGGGTATAATACATCTCCGCCGGTCCTTGAAAAGAGAATACGGATTGAGCATACATACACATTGTAAGCATTAGTAATAATAATATTAATATAATTCTTTTTATCATTGTTTAAACCTCTTTTAGATTAAAATTTTATTCATCAAGATATATAACTTTGAGTTTACATATTCCGATATCGGCAAAACCGAGAGTTTGTGCCGCTTTATATGAAAGGTCTATGTCTCTTTCTAAAGGAACCGGTCCTCTATCATTTATTCTTACAATAACACTTTTATTGTTTTTTTCATTTATAAGTTTTAATTTTGTGTCAAAGGGGAGAGTTCTGTGGGCTGCCGTTAGGTCATACATATTATATGTTTCACCGTTAGCAGTTTTTTTGCCATGAAATTTTTGTCCGTACCATGAAGCTATCATATATCCGTCATCTTTTTGATTAGTGTGTTGAACCGGCTGTTGAACAGGTTGTTGGATTGTTTTTTGAGGTTGTTTATGTTTAACTTGAGTCTGCGGAGTATTATATATAGCAGTTGATTGACATCCGGTTAAAAGCAAAATAACAACTAAACTAAAAAAAAGGAATAATTTCATAATTTAGAAATTATAACTGATAGAGATTTGATTAACAAAGCCTAAACTACCAAAAGAGGATGCTGCATAATCGAGAGTATATTGGTTCCAGTTAAAGCCTGCTCCAAATGAAATACCGGACATAAAGTCTAAGCTTTCGTCTGTTCTGTAATCATTCATTCTGCTGTCTAAGCCCGTACGAAGAGTAAAGTATTTATTGTAATAGTATTCTAATCCAAGCCTGCCAAAGAAATCATTATCAAAAGGGCGACAGATATCTAAATTAATAAATCCTTTATCAAGGTATTTATATGAAGCTCCTACAGTCATAGTAAGAGGTAATTTTTCTTTATACTTTGCTTGTGTATAATAGGATAATTGTTTACCGATATTTTTTAGAGAAGCCCCTATTTTTAGATTAGGATTATTAGTTTGATGCAAAAGAGATAAATCAAG
>JALNXV010000193.1 GCA_023230175.1 Candidatus Cloacimonadota bacterium | reverse complement strand
CATTTATGCAAGAGGCAAAAAATATTTTAAAAGAAGATAAATCGCATGTAGAGGCCATGAAAGATGGACTAGAAGAAATATTTGGTGTGGGTAATGTGATTAAGGGTTAATACAGAATAGTAGTTTGGTGCAAATATAAAAATTAAATAAACATAGATAATACCTGTTGGTTTTTATCAACAGGTATTTTTGTGTGCTTATTTAGGTACACAAGCAAGCAGGAACACGATTGCAACGTGAAACTGAACGTCCTACAGTTTATCCTGCTTGTTTTTTTATTTTTATAAATGTTGATGGAATGTTGTAGGACGGACAAATAACATAAAGGACGGTGTTTATAATATGGATGATAATGTATTAATAAAAATGGGAGAGATAAGAAGTAAGATTGAAATTGAATTAAGTGATTGGATGAAGTTAAAGGTATTAAATGTACAATATATAGATAAAAAATATATAGTTGATTTAATTGATAATGATAACTATAAATATAAAGTAGAATACGGTGTAATTCTTCGTTCAAGGGGAAGAAATTTAAAATTAAATAGATTTTTTCGCAATAATATTTATACCTTAAATAATATAAAAAATTATTTAGAGATAGAAAATAAATTGTTTTCTTTAGTATCTACTGAATTTACTAAAGCAATTGATGATTTGGAATGGGATTGCCCTATTCATGGTGAATTTCGTGTTTGTTGGAATTCTATAAAAAATGGTTCTGGTTGTCCAAAGTGCGGAAGAATCCAAGCAGGATTAAGTAAAAGAAATACTATTGAGTATGTAAGATCAATATTTATAGAAAATGATTTAGTTTTAATGACGGATATGTATAATAATAATGAAGAAAAATTACCTTTTATATGTAATAAACATAAAGATGAAGGCATTCAATATATATCTTTTGGCAATTTAATATCTGGTAAAGGATGTATCTATTGTTCTAAAGAAAGATATTTAAAAAAAGTAACGAAATCTCATGAACAATTTATAAGTGAGGTTAAAACAATTCATGGAGATAAATATACAGTTATTGGTCAATACATAGGTTGTAAAGAATATGTTGAAGTTTATTGTAATAAATGTAAAAACCCATTTTGGATTGCTCCACATCATTTATTAGAAGGTCATGGTTGTGGAAATTGTAATAAATCATTAGGTGAAAATATTATTGAACAAATTTTATTAAGTAAAAAACTTAATTTTATTAAACAATACAAATTTGATGATTGTATAGGTTTAAAAAGAAAATTACCTTTTGATTTTGCTATATTTGATGATGATAATAATTTGAAATATCTTATAGAATATAACGGTATTCAACATTATAAACCAGTTGAAATATTTGGTGGCATAGAAGCATTCAAGAAACAGTGTGTAAATGATCAAATTAAACTTGATTATTGTAAAATGAGTAATATAAATTTAATCATAATACCCTATTGGGACTTTAAAAATATTGAAACTATATTAGAAAACAAATTAATATTATAAAGGAAGTGAATAAATGGCTGAAATAAATAAAAATATGCTTAGACCTATAGCAGAAAAATTATATGAAATTACTGATCAAATGTGGCAGAGTATAAATAAAGAAAATCGTGAACTTGTTGAAGAATATATTGAAATAAATAATCAATTATCTGAAAAGACAAAAGAAACTTATATCTCTGCATTGAGACAATTCTTTTGGTTTACATATGAAAAATTAAATGATAAACCTTTTCATACAATAACTAAAAGAGATTTTATGAAGTATATGAGCTATTTACAGGAAAGAGGTTTATCTTCGAGTGCAATATCTTTAAGAAAAGCAAGTGTATCAAGTTTTTGTAATTACATTGAGAATGTAGTTGCAGATGACATTCCTGAGTATAATAATTTTAGAAATTTCACTAGGGGTATGCCTCCAATACCAAAAAACCAAGTTTATAATAAAGTACCAATTACTTATGAAGAATATGAATTATTAATTAAAACCTTAGAAGAAAGTAAGGATTATTTAGGATTAGCATGGGTTGCTACAGCATTTAATGTTGGTGCTAGACGAGCAGAATTAATACAATTTAAAACAGAAATATTAGATTATCCTATTCAAGATAATCAAAATTTTATAATAAGTCATGTTGTTAGGGGAAAGGGTACTTCCGTAGATGGAAAACCTTTGCGATATATGATTCATATGGATGCACTTAAATATATGAAATTATGGGTTGAGAATAGAAAATATGATTCTGAATATATCTTTGTAACAAAATATGGTGGTAAGGTTAAACCTATTTCTAATAATTGGGCAAATAGATTTTGTACGGATATTTTATCTCCTATTCTTGGGAAACGAGTACATCCCCATATGTTTAAAGCTTCTTGTATTACATATTTGCTTGAAAATGGCAAAGATTTAAAATTAGTATCAAAATATATTGCTCATCATGAAGATACAGCAACCACTTCTGGCTTTTATGATTTAAGAGATTTTGAAGAAGAAAAGAATAATATATTTGTTTAAGATTTGAATAGAAGTTCTATTTGGTATTAATTTTTGATTGAAATTAAAATATTAAATTATTAATAATTTATTATTAAAATGTTAATATAAATATTGTTTACATTTAGTGTGTAATGTGGTAAAATTAATATGAACCAGTAGGGATAGGTATATCTGATCAATATACTGATAAGTGCAACTCCCACTTCCCTATTGGTTTGTTTTATAAAGATTAAAGTTAATTGGGAGTTAAAAGAAAGGAGAATTGGTATGGGTTTGATTAGTGAAGAAGTTGAGGAACTTCAAGAAATTCAAGGGGTAATTGATTATATTTTAAAATATGAACCAGATATTAATTTTAAAGTATGCACAGAATGTAACAGAAATTTACCAGCACATGATTGGTTTTTTGGGAATCATCCTTTGGGCAAATATGGGAAAGATTCAAAATGTAAAGAATGTAAAAGTAAAAATAATACATATAAATTTATAAATAATTTACGAGAATTATATTATACTAAAATAGAATATGAATTTATAAATAAGTTTCGTTGTATGTCCAATGAGCAACTTGCGAAATATTTTAACTTAACCGTTGATGAAGTAATTATGTTGACTAGAAAATTTAAATTAAAAAAATCAGATATTATTAACACATTGACTGAAGATGAAATTATTTTTATGTATCAATCTTTATTAAATGGTGAAATTAAAGTATTTACAAATGGAATGTATAATAACGATAAATATATTATTATATTAATAAGATATATGATTAATAATATATTAAAATGGGATAGAAAAGATATTTGTGATAATTTTTCTACAGAGGTTTTTAAAAATAATGGCCTTGGTGGATTATTAGGTATAAAAAAATTTAGTATTTATGAATATTTAACAAAAACATTTCCAGAATATGATATTATGTCTTGGGAGTTAAAAGCTTCTAGTGTTGGAAATGGATTTTGGACAGAAGAAAAAATGGAGAAAGCATTAAATTGGTTTAGATTAAAACTATTAAAAGATAAGAATGTTGATAATATAAATATCGCCGGAAGTTTTGGATTTAAAAATTTATTAGAAGAATATAATTTATTAGGTTTGTGTAATGTGCGACATTTTGGAAAATACACTTCTTTTTTTGAAGAAGTGTATAATGAAAAATATTCTAAAGAAGAAATGTTAAAAGACCATTATACTTTTGAAATAAATACTAATTGTGTTTTTAAAACGTTAGAAGGAATAATATATAAATTAACAGACTTATATTATGATTTAGACGATAGGGGTAAAACATTAATTAATGAAATAATTCGATTTTGTGAAAATGAAAAAAGATTTCCTATTGAAAAAGATTTAAATAATAAGTCTGGATACATAAGTAGAACTCAGTATTATAAATATTTTGGCGAAGACAATATTAGACAATTATATAATTATATTTTACCAATTCATGATTTTTCTAAAGAGATAGATATTAATAAATTTAAAAATTTAACAGATGGTCAGAATTATAAAGCAATATTTTTAAAACCAGATAAGATTAAATGTATCAAATGTGGCGAAATTAAAGATTTTACAGAAGATAATTTCCCCAAAGGGGACGCTCAAAAATTTGGTTTAAGATATATTTGTAAAACATGTGAAAATAAATATGCATTAAAATTGATATATCAAAAAAAAGGCATTATATTTAATCAAATAGAAGATATTTTTCCTATTGAATGGTGGAATTATATGTACCAAAATAAAATTAGAAATATGCCTGATTTTTGCTACTTAGAAGATAATTTGATTATAATAATTAAACATATTATTACAAATATTTTAAAACTTTATACAAAAGAAGATGTGTGTAATGCAAAGAATTTCGGTAGAACACAATTGGAAAAATATAAAATTGATAATATAGTTTATCGTTTAGGAGGAAAATTGTTAGTATTACAAAAATGTTTCCCTGAATTTAACATAATAGAAGAAGATGTATTTCCTGAAACATATACTGATGAAGAAGTAAATAAAATAATAACTGAATGGATTAATAAAAATAATTTAATTATTGATGATTTATTTAAAAAGGGATTAACACAGAAATTTGATAAAAGAATGAACGCTATGATTACAGCAAAATTTTATAGAAATAAAAATACATTTATGGATATGATTATTTGGTATTGTAAAAGAAATAATATTTTACATCCAATTTATAATAGAGATATTATTTATTGGGACTTTGAGGAAATGCCTCCTCGTTTTTGGAATGATAAAAATCATAGGGTAAAAAGAATTAAATATTATTGTGAATATGAATGTGAACAAAATATTTTAGATATTATCAATGATACAATAAAATTAAAAGAATGGATTTATAAATATTTTAGACAAGATAATATAGTTTCTATAATGTCATATAATCAAATTGGATTTCAATCTTTATATGATTTATTGATCGAAACATATCCACAAATTAAAAATGAAAATATTTTATTTGAGTGGGAATGGCATCAATATGCAAAGAGCGACAGGGATTCATTAATACAAATGTTGCGAGAATTAATAATTTATAGGTTAAATGATATAATAGTTGATTATAAAGAAGATATACCTAAATATATAAATCAAATATATATAAAAGAATTGTATCCTAAATTTAATAAACAAATACATAAAAAGAGATTTAATTCTTATTATGAATGGGTATGCTTATCATTTCCTGAATATAAAGATTATTGGACTCCTCAAATGTTTGACGAAGCAGTAGCTTATGATGGAACAAAGTGTGATAGCAAACAAGAAATGTTAGTTTATGAATTTATTAAAAGAAAACTTAATTTTAAATATTTTAAACACATAGGTAGAAATAAATCTGGTAAGTATACTTTTAAATTAGGAGATGAATATAATTATGAACGCTTTTGTCCCGATTTTATTTTAGAATATATTGATTTAGAAGGTATAAAAATAAAATTAAAAAAGCCATTGTATGTTGAGTATTATGGTATGTATTATCCTAACCATTTAAATTCTATATTTATTGATTATTATAAAAAAGTCCAAGTAAAAAATGAATTTTATAAAAATAATAATGATATTAATTTTATTGATCTATATCCTGATGATTTAAAAAATAATCTTCAGGGAGTAAAGGATAAAATTTTTACAATATTGAAAAATAATATGATATAGTTATATTATGTTAAGATTTTACATATAACTATAAGGAGGTGTTTCTATGCTACTCATCAAATGCCCTATATGCGAAAAAGATATTTCCCCAAATGCTGAGTTTTGCCCTAATTGTGGCGAACCAATGAAGTTAATAGATAAAACAGATAACTTAGATAAATATAGTATTGTTTTACTTAATGGTGGAAACGAACGTTTCAATTTAATTCATCAAATTAAAAGTATTACTGGATGTGGATTAAAAGAAGCAAAGGACACTTTTGATAAAACACCTTCAATAATTATTAGTAATGTTGATTATCATAGTGCTTTAAATTATAAAAGTTTATTTGAAAATTTAGGAGCAAAAATTGAAATAGTAAATATGAATATAGATCAAAAATTTAATATTTTTATTAATCAAGATTTACAAGTAAATGATGATTATGTAATTAAATGTTCTAATTGCGGTTCAACAAATACAAAAAAGATTAGTGGAGTAAGTAAAGTAGGTTCGGTTGCATTGTTTGGTGTTTTTTCGGTCGGTAAACTTACAAAGACATATCAATGTAATAAGTGTGGTTATAGGTGGTAGATTAATTTTTGAAATTAAATAATTAAGAATATTTAAGAGAGGTTAACTACCTCTCTTTTTCTTATGTCTATTATTACAGGAAAGGAGAGGTGATTAAATATGGCTGGTGATGAACTTAGTATTATTATACGTGCCATTTTAGAAAAAGCAAGTAAATCTCAAATTGAAGCAGATTTAAAAAATATAGAAAAAAACTTAAAACCATTAGAAATAAAAACAGATTTAAATATTAAAGACATAGATAAATATAAAGAAAAATATGTAGATATGCAAAATTCTCTTAGTGGTATTACTCAAAAAACTAAAGAGTGGACAAAATCTAATGGTGAAACAGTAAAACAAATCGAACACTTAAAAGCAGGAACAGACGAAGTATATAAAAGAGTAACCGAGACTACTACTAATTATAAGAAGCAACGTGATGAATTAGCAAAGGTAAATGCTGAACAATCTAAATATTGGAATCAAAGAAGAAAAGAAACTTTAGATTCTATGACTTCTAAACCTGATGAATTAGTTAAAATGGCAGATTATTATAAACAATTAGAAAAAGAATCTGCACAAGTTATTAAACAAACTAATGCAGTAACTCAATCATTATTAAATCAACGAAATACAATTGAACGTAGAGATTTTAATTGGGGTAATTTAATTACGGGAGTCAATGCTTCTACTTTTG
>JALNXV010000192.1 GCA_023230175.1 Candidatus Cloacimonadota bacterium | reverse complement strand
GCTGTTTTTTCATTGGAATTTGGCCCTAGGATTCTTGCTTTTTCTTTGTGTGGGTATGCTAACATTTTCTATGAACAGCCGCTTGATGCAGACTTCCTTTGCACATCTGATGGCTGGCGTTTGCACGCTGGAACAAGGCTTTGGCTTGCTCCTGAAAGTCAAAGGACTTATTATCCTGACAATTCACCGGTGGATTATCGTATTGTTGGAGAAAAAGTGGTTTTGACGCAATCCGAAGATCCTTGGATTGGAATTAGGAAAACCATAAGTGCCGAATTCTCTGATTCGGATACGCTTGAGATAGACTATCGCATTGAAAACAGAAGAGAATTGCCTATCAAAGGTTCTCCTTGGGCAGTAAGTTCGGTCAGACTTGGCGGAGTCCTGAACATTCCGTGGACAGGATCATCAGGACAATCAAATCCTGATCGGTTTATATCCATTTGGAATGCTACTTCGCTTTCGGATGAGCGTTTACGTTTTGAACATGATTGTGTTTCAATTACACCTTCAGAAAGAGATGAATATTTCAAAATAGGGTTGTTATGCCCTTCTGCTGAGGTATCTTATTCGCTTCCTGATCAAACTTTTATTAAAAAATTCAGTTCAATAGGACCTTTTGCTGATAACAATGTAAATCTTGAGGTTTTCTGCTGCCGACAGATGATTGAAATTGAAACTCTTGGGAAGCAGCAAACACTTCAATATGGACAATCTGCTATTCATCATGAGCAATGGCTTATCAGAAAAAATGAGAAAAAGGAGTGAAGTAGATATGCCCAGAACGGTTCATATGGAATTGCTTAGACCGGAAGAAATCAGAGACGAACAGAAAAAACATAATATTGTATTTCTGCCACTTGGGCCTCTTGAATGGCATGGGCCGGCTATGCCTTATGGAACTGACCCTCTTTTTGCTTCTGCTGTCGCCGAAAAAACTGCTTTGAAAACCGGCGGACTTGTCATGCCGACTTTGTGGATGGGTACCGAAAGAAAACGCGAAGATGAAATCCTTAGAACGAAAGGGTTTGAAGACCCGCTTCCTTATGTCAAAGGAATGGATGTTCCTAAAAACATGCTTCCAAGCATGTATGCCCGTGAGGATGTCTTTGGAGTAGTTGTTCGGGAATACCTGCGCATGCTTGTAGATCTTGGTTTCAAGCTTATTGTCATTGTGAATGGGCATGGAGCAGTAGGACAGCGCGCAACCCTTGAAAGGCTTGCGGTCGAGTTTTCGAATGAAACGTCGTCCAAAGTCATCCAGTTTCTCCCATTGGTGAAGATCAATGAGAATGATGATCTGGGACATGGAACAAAAATTGAAACTTCTCTGATGTGCTGTTTGCACCCAGAGTCCGTTGATTTGAATCAATTCCCAGCAAAACCTGAAAAACTCAAATATGTCGATTATGGGCTTGCGGATGATTTTGTGTTTTCGTGCCATTCTTCTCCAGATAACGCAATTGTCTTTGATCCGAGAGATGCCGATGAAAGCTTAGGGAAGAAATATATAGATGCGGCTGTTGCTTTTCTAAATGAAAAGGTTTTGGAGGCTATTGAATGAAGAAAGCTATTATGTATGGTGCAGGAAACATCGGAAGAGGGTTTATTGGAGCTCTGTTCTCAGAATCCGGTTACCATGTTGATTTCGTCGATGTTGCAAAACCAGTGATTGAAGCATTGAACAAGGATCACAGCTATCCTGTGAGGCATGTGTCAACATCAGGTTTTGATGAAGTGCTTATTGACAATGTCAGCGGGATTGATGGAACCAATTCTGATCTCGTAAGTGATGCAATTGCAGAATGTGATTTGATGGCCACCGCAGTCGGAGTGAATATCCTTAAATTCATCGTTCCGAACATCGCTTTAGGTTTGCGCAAGCGTTTTGCACGAGGTGCAAAACCATTGAATATCATAATCTGTGAAAACCTGATGGATGCTAATAAAATTGTTGAGAAAATGATCAAAGATCATCTCACAGAAGGTGAAGGGAAGACTATGGATAGGACCATAGGGCTTGTCGAAGCATCGATTGGCAGAATGGTTCCGGTTCAGACCCCGGAAATGCAGGATGGAAATCCTCTTAGGGTGTGTGTAGAGTCCTATGGATTCCTTCCTGTCGATAAGGGAGCAATGAAAGGCAGCATTCCCAAAATCAAGAATCTCGTTCCCGAAGAACCATTTGATTTTTTCATAAAGAGAAAATTGTATGTGCATAATATGGGTCATGCCACTACTGCATATTTAGGTGATTACCTTGGCCTTGAATACATATATCAGGCTATTGATGATGAAAATATCAAGCTCATTGCTTCAAATGCTATGCAAGAAAGTGCAATCGCATTAAGCAGGAAATATGGAAAGGATCTTTCTGGAATCATAATGCATATAAATGATTTGATTTTCAGGTTCAGCAACAAGGCTCTTATGGATACTTGCAAGCGAGTTGGAAACGATCAAAAGCGGAAATTAGCTTCATCAGATAGAATGATTGGATCTTCATTGCTTTGTCAGGAAATGAAGATTGCCCCGATTTTCATTTCTGTGGGAACCGCTGCTGCTGTATGCCGGTATCTGGAAGAGAATGAAATAGTGCAGAGCATGGATGCCTGCAAGAAGGCTTTGGAGGAGCTTTCAGGTTTAAAGCCTGAGGATGATACTTCAAAACTTGTTTTTGAATTCTATGATATGCTTATTCAAAAGAAAACAGTAAAGGAAATACGAAAGGCAGCTGAAGAGATGCGGAGCCGTATTGTGACAGGCATTGTATAGAACAGGGAGATTGAAATGAGAATCGCAGGGATTGGATGTTGTCTTTTAGATAGCGTATACAATGGTTTTGATATCAAATCAGAGAAAGTTCAGAAACTTCTGAGCCGAAAAAATGGAGATGGAGGTCTCCAAGAGGGGAAGTTGGTCTTTTTCGAGGATCTGCTTAAGTTTTCTGGTCTTGATTATGATACGCTGAATCAAATACTCACAAATGGCAGAGATCCTGTGACAATGAATCTCGGAGGCCCATCGGTTGTCGCAATGGTTCAAACTGCCCAGATGCTTGAGATGATGGATGATGTTTCGGTTACTTTTCAGGGAGTAATCGCAAAAGACAGATCAGGTGTGAAAATACTGGATATATTGTCCAAAACACCTTTGAAATATGATCTGAAACTGGCAGATGGGGAACATTCTCCAGGTACGATTGTTCTTGCTGGAAATGGTGAAAGAACATTTGTGAATCGTATCGGAGCAGCAATCAAGATGACTCCAGAACTGATTGATGAAAACTTCTTCAAATCGGATATAGTCCTTTGCGGTGGTACTGCTCTTGTTCCAAATATTCATGACAATCTAAGTTCCATTCTCAGTAAAGTGAAAGCTAATGGAGGAATCACAGTTGTTGGGACTGTCTTTGATTTCAGAAATGAAAAAAAGAATCCTGACAAGCCATGGCCTCTTGTTCAGAATGGAAACTGGGAAGATATTGATGTGCTTGTTGTAGATGCAGAAGAGGCAATTAGGATTTCTGGGAAAGAGTCACTTGAAGAAGCGGCTGAATTCTTCGAAAATCGTGTCCAGTCTTTCATCATTACACAGGGGTCAAAAAGTATTTGGGTTTGGGCGGGCAATGGTGCAGTTTTCAAATTCCACAAGCTTGAGAAACTCCCAGTTTCAGCATATATAGATGAACTTCTAGCAAAGAATCCTGAATTGAAACACGATACAACAGGATGCGGAGACAACTTTGTCGGGGGAGTGCTTACATCTATTGCAAAGCAAAAAGAAAAGGATCCCAAATCGAAGCTGGATATTGTTGATTTGTGTGCATGGGGTGCAGCATCTGGAGGGTTCACACTGCTATATGACGGTGGAACTTATCTAGAGAAAGAAAAAGGGGAAAAAGCAAAAAAGATCCAACCTATCGTTGAAGCATACTTTAAACAGATTAATTGCTGATTTTTTAGTGTTTTTGCGAGGTAGCATGTTTGTGCAAAAAGATTTAAGTAAAACAGTAATTATCAAAAAGTCAATAATATATATGGAAAGTCAATTATTAGCATGTGCCTGAATTGTATTCCATGTGATAATTAAACAAAGAATGATTATTCTGTCGCATTTTTGCGACTTAACTGAGGAGGTTGACATTGAATAAATTGGCTTACGGAATGGTAGGTGGTGGTCCTGGTTCGTTTATTGGTGATGCCCACCGTCATTCGATTAATCTTGATGGACTTGCCGAACTTAAAGCTGGTTGTTTTTCAAGAACTTTTGAGAAAACAATCGAGAAAGGCAAGGAATGGGGTATCGAAGAAGACAGGCTTTATCCTGATTTTGAAACAATGGCAAAAGCAGAAGGGACACGAAAAGATGGAATCGACTTTGTTGTTATTGTAACTCCGAACGTATCGCATTATCCGATTGCCAAAGCTTTCTTGAATGCTGGAATCAATGTCAGTTGCGATAAGCCTCTTTGCTTTACCTCTGAGCAGGCTTCCGATTTGCAGAAGATTGCAAAAGAAAGAGGACTTTTGTTCCTGGTGACTTACACCTATATGGGACATGTCACAGCAAAGCATGCAAAAGAAATAATCAGGCGTGGTGATCTTGGAAAAATCAGATCAGTCGTAGCAGAATTTCCGCAAGGATGGCTTGCTTACGAAGGTGAGTGGGGTGGAAAACAGGGAAAATGGAGAGCGGATCCTAAGCAAAGCGGATCTGTAAACTGTCTCGGAGACCTTGGTACCCATGTAGAAAATGCTGTTGCGACTATGACAGGTCTGAAAATCAAGCGTGTTCTGGCCAAAATGGATGCGGTTGTTCCAGGAAGAGTTCTTGATGATAACGATTTCGTTATGGTTGAGTATGAAGGTGGAGCCACTGGGTTGTATTGGACTTGCCAATATGCTATTGGACATGATAATTCGCTTAGAGTCAGGATTTATGGCGAGAACGGAACTATTCAATGGTTCCAGGAAGAGCCTGAAAAAATAACTGTAATAAGCAGGGATGGTACTATCAATGAGCTGCATAGGGGTTATGGCTCAATTGCTCCTGATGCAGCAAAATACGGCCGACTTCCTTCTGGTCATCCTGAGGGATGGTTTGAGGCAATGGGCAACCTTTACAAGTCGTTTATCAATTGCATCAAAGCAAAGAGGGATGGTTCTTTCAAGCCTGAGATGATTGATTTCCCGACAGTTGACGATGGAGCAGAAGGTGTCCGTTTCATCGAAGCTTGCGTAAAGTCGAATTTGAATGGAAATGTCTGGGTAGACATGTAAAGCAGAAGGAGTTGGAAATGGCAAGACCAATTACATTGTGTACGGCTCAGTGGGCAGATCTCCCGCTGGAAGAAATTTGCAAAGTTGCAAAGAAAATGGGTTATGAAGGGCTTGAGCTCGCAACTTGGGGACCTATTGATGCCAAGAAGGCAGCAGAGGATCCGAGCTATGTAAAACAGGTGAAAGCTACTCTTGCAAAATATGGGTTGGGATGCTGGGCTCTTGCGGCTCATGTCCCAGGGCAGTGCGTTGCAGACCTTTGGGATCCGCGTCTTGATGGATTTGCTCCTGCAGAATTGGCAGGCAAGCCTGAGAAGATTTCAAAATGGGGAACTGAGCAGATGATTTATGCTGCAAAGGCTGCAAAAAACTTAGGAGTTCATGTTGTTACTAGTTTCATGGGTTCGCCGGTATGGAAGTATTTCTATTCATTCCCGCAGACTCCGGAAGAGATGGTTGACAATGCATACAAGGAAGTTGTTGAGAAATGGACTCCAATTTTCGATGAATTCGATAAATGCGATGTCAAGTTTGCACTTGAAGTTCATCCTTCGGAAATTGCCTATGATTACTGGACTTTTGACAGGTTGATTAAAGAATTCCATGGAAGAAAAACACTTGGTGCAAACTTTGATCCTTCTCATCTTGTTTGGCAGATGATTAATCCATGCACTTTCTTGGAAGATTTCGGCGACAGAATTTATCATGTTCATGCTAAGGACGTAAAATGCAATTTCAACGGACGTAATGGTGTCCTTGGAAGTCATCTTCCGTTTGGAAATGTAAGACGGGGCTGGAACTTTGTATCTCTTGGTCACGGAGATGTTGATTTTGATGGTATCTGCAGAGTCCTTAATCAGATTGGTTATGAAGGACCGCTTTCAGTTGAATGGGAGGATTCAGGAATGGATCGAGTAGTTGGAGCTACTGAGGCCTGTGAATTCATTAAGAAATTCAATTTTGATCCATCAACAGTGGCATTTGACAATGCTATAGGAACTAAATGATTGCCGTTTGAACGGTAATTAATAAAAAAGGGAGGATTATTCCATGAAAAAAATCGTTATTGCGTTGGTACTGATGGTTCTTATTGCTATTCCATGTTTTGCACAGGGATCAGCAGAAGCCTCATCGGTGAAGACAATCTATGTTCTGACACCAGCTCCAGATCATGGATGGACAGGAGCAATCGGAGTATTTGCTAAGGAAAAAGTTGATGAAATCAATGCCGCCGGAAAATACAAAGCAGTTCATCTCACTTCAAACAGTGCAACAGAACAAATTGCACAGATTGAGGATATTGTGGCAAACTATAAAGGCGATGGTTCCGTCGGCGTAGCAATGCTTCCGCAGGATTCAACAGTTGAGAATGCCATTCTTCAGCTTGTGAATGCCAAGATTCCGTTTACCGAAGCCGATAGAATTATTCCTTCAATTGCGCCATATGCGGTATCAAACATTAAATATGACAACGTTGAAATTGGCGCTGCAGCAGCTTCCTATCTTGTTCAGAATGGAATGAAGGAAGGGGATCTCTGCGTAGTGTTTGAAGGTGATAACTCATCGGCAGGAACAGACAGAACAGATGGCTTCAAGAAGTATCTCCTTGGACAGTATGAATATGCGGGAAAGAAGATTGGCAAAGTTTGGAAGAGTCTT